>JBDRPR010000432.1:0-25015 GCA_043826845.1 Bacteroidota bacterium | reverse complement strand
TGCAAGAATTCATACCTTTGTGCCAATAGTTATAAAAGTATGTATTTATCTCATTTAACACTTGTTAATTTTAAAAATTACGATCAGGCGGAATACACTTTTTTGCCAAAAATAAATTGTTTTATTGGAAATAATGGTGTTGGTAAGACTAATCTGCTGGATTCGATTTTTTATCTGTCATTCTGTAAAAGCTTTTTTAATCCTATTGATAGTCAGAATATAAAACATGATGAGGATTTTTTTGTGATTCAGGGAAAATATTTCAGAGATGAGCTTGAGGAAAATATTTATTGTGGAATGAAGCGAAATCATAAAAAACTTTTTAAAAGAAATAAAAGTGAATATGACAGACTTTCTGAACATATTGGTCTTATACCGCTTGTAATGATATCTCCTTCTGATATTGACCTTATTGATGCTGGCAGCGAGGAACGAAGAAAATATATGAATTTTGTTATCTCACAATATGACAAAAATTATCTTAATGATGTTATTACATATAATAAAGCATTAAATCAAAGAAATTCACTTCTTAAACAATTTGCTAAAAACAGATCATTTGATCGCGATTCCCTTGATATTTGGACTGATCAGCTGATCATTACAGGTAAAAATATATATAAAAAGAGACAAAATTTTATAAAAGAATTAATACCTGTTTTTCAGAAATATTATAATTTTATTTCCTGTGGTGCTGAAAAAGTAAATTTGATTTATCAGTCTCAATTACATGATACAGAAATTGAAAAGCTTTTCGATAAAACCATCGAAAAAGACCGTTTGTTGCAATACACCACTGCAGGTTTGCATAAAGACGATCTTGATTTGTTACTTGGTAATTACCAGATAAAAAGAACAGGTTCTCAGGGACAGAAGAAAACATATTTGATGGCTTTAAAACTAGCCCAGTTTGATTTTATCATGAAGTTAAATGGTTTTAAACCTATTTTGTTGCTTGATGATATTTTCGATAAGTTTGATGCGGTACGTGTTTCAAAAATCATATATCTTGTTGGTGAAGAAAAATTCGGACAAATATTCATCACTGACACCAATCAGGAAAGATTGGAGAAGATATTATCAGAGACGAAAATTGATTACAGAATTTTTAAAATTGTCAAATAAATTTTTTATGCCAAGAAAAAATACACAATCAATGGGAGAGGCTATAAATGAATACATTAATTCATTAAAAATAAAAGGCAAATTAAATGAAGTCCGATTGATTAATTCATGGGGGGAAATGGTAGGTACAACGATAGCAAAGGCAACGACCAATATTTTTATTAGAGATAAAATAATGTTTGTTCAAATTCGATCTTCGGTTATTAAAAATGAATTAATGAATATTAAAACAGAAATACTGGAAAGAATTACCAAACAACATTATGGCGTCATTACTGACATAAGATTTATTTAAGGTTAAGCAAATTGTGCTCTGATCCCTATAAAAAACATGACAACATAAAATTGTTAATGCTTTTTGAAGTAAAAATTTCACTTTGAAATTATGCAGATTTAAATTAATACTTTAAATTTGCATAAAAATAATCTTATGGTTTACATCAAACGAGAAATTGAAAAGGAATTGATTTTCCTTTCAAAACAATACCCGGTTATAACCATTATCGGTCCAAGACAGTCAGGTAAAACTACTTTAGCAAAGAAGGTCTTTTTTGAATATGGATATTATTCTTTAGAAAGCCCTGACATCAGGTCAATTGCTCAGGAAGATCCAAGAGGGTTTCTTTCTACAGATAAAAAGGGACTGATTCTCGACGAGATACATCATTCACCTGAATTGGTTTCCTATATACAGGAAATCGTTGATAACAAACAAAACAAAGTACAATATATTCTCACAGGCAGCAGCAATATTTCTGTATTATACAGGATTACACAATCTCTTGCAGGCAGGACAGCAATTTTGAGACTTCTTCCGCTTTCCATTAAGGAACTTAAAAAAAATGTTGCCAGATTCAGCACCAATGAATTATTGATACATGGCTTTTATCCAGTGGTACATGCTGATAGAAGAGAACCCACCAGAACATATAGAAATTATTATGAAACATATCTTGAAAGAGATGTTCGGCAGTTAATTAATCTTAAGGATTTAAGAACATTTCAAACATTTATAAGATTGTGTGCGGGCCGCATTGGAAATTTGTTTAATGCCTCAGCCCTTGCAGGCGAAGTGGGTGTTTCTGTCCCAACCATTAAATCATGGTTATCGGTTCTTGAAGCATCTTTTGTTATATTTCTGCTTCCGCCATATCATGAAAATATTGGGAAAAGGTTGACAAAAACGCCAAAATTGTACTTTTATGATGTTGGGTTAGCTTCCTATTTATTAGGAATTGAGAATTCAAATCAAATATCAAGAGATCCGCTGAGAGGAGCTCTTTTTGAAAATATGATTGTTGCTGAATTGCTAAAAGCCAGATATAACATTGGGAAAGACAACAACCTCTATTTTTACAGGGACAGTAATGGAAATGAGGTAGATGTATTGCAAAAAAACGGAAATGAATTAACCGCTATTGAAATAAAATCATCCGGCACATTTAATTCAGGGTTTTTAAAGAATATTAAATACATTGAGAAGCTTTTCGGAGATAAATTAACCCAGCAAAACCTCATCTATTCAGGAGAACAAAAACACAAAATAGGGAATTGTCATGTTATAGATTATTTGAGTTTTTTTTCAATGAAAAAAGAAAGATTTAATATATAAACCTTTAATAAACTGGTTTAAAATTAATTTGCTCCCTGATTTTATCATGACGAAGGAAAGAGGCTGGGCTTATCAATTTAATTTTTCTCAGATTTTATACAATATAATAATATAGAAATTCAAAACAGTTTTTAAGTCTTGTTAATTGCTTTTAAAAAAATCAATAATTTTACGCTTATTGAAAAACATTTAATATGGCCATACCCACCTCAAGAACAAAAGAAAAAGCAACTATAACCATTGACAGTACAAGATGCACTGGCTGTGCATTGTGTGTAGAAGTGTGCAAGGATTTCAGTATTAAGATTATTGACGGAAAAGCTTCGGAGTCTGATACACCTGCATTTGGTTGTATTGCCTGCGGACATTGCATGGCTATTTGTCCTTCTGGTGCAATTCAGATTACTGGCAGATTTTTATCTCCGGATGATCTTTTTAACATTCCGGATGTTTCAAAAACAAGCGATTACACATCATTATTAAATCTTTATTACAGACGCCGGAGCATTAGAGAATTTAAGGAAAAAGAAGTTGAAAAAGAATTAATTGACAAGGTCATTGAAGCTGCAAAATCTGCACCTATGGGATTACCTCCATCAGATGTTCATGTTCTGGTTCTTGATAGTAAAGAAAAAGTTTTGACATTTTCAAAAGATTATTGCGACCATCTCGAGTCGATAAAATGGTTGACTTCTAACTGGTTTTTAGCAATTATGCGTCCTTTCTGGGGAAAATCCAATGATGAAATGTTCAGAAAATTTTTAAAACCCTGCATCGAACTTTTTACAAGTCATATGAAAAAAGGGGAGAATTATGTTACTTATGATGCTCCGGTCGCTCTTTATTTTTACGGTTCACCCTATACCGATCCTGCCGATCCTATTATTGCTGCAACTTATGCCATGATTGCTGCTGAATCATTGGGACTTGGCAGTTGTATGCTTGGTGCAATACATCTTTTTATTCAAAATGGCAGATCAGCAATAAAATTCAGGAAAAAATACAGAATCCGGTTTAAAAGCAAAGAAGGCCTGGTTCTTATCCTAGGTTATCCAAAAATCAAATACAAAAAAAGTATAAAAAGAAGTTTTGCTTCTGTTGATTACCTTTAATTTCTGAATTTTATCAATTTTAATTGGAGCAAATTATTTAGTGAATTTGATTGTATAAAAATGATTGAACAATAGATATTTTATAAAAATTAAAAAAAAAACTGTAAGTTTGCTGAATTCATAATAAATATTTAGAACATGAAGATTTTAGTGATAATTATCGTAACGGTTAACTTTTTGATTAACCCAATGTTTGCTCAACAGGATTCATTAATAAATGACAGTTGTAAATGCAATAATGAAATAACAATAAATATCATACCGATTATCTCTGAAATTTCGGTTGGAGATGTTGAACATCAAAAGTTTATGCTTACATATAAGCACAGAATGGGCAACGGTGCAATGAGGTTGCAGGTAAATTATATTCCTGAATATTCTCATTATTATTTACCTGCTCAATTCCAATATTCTAATTATGAAGAATATCAGGATACTGCAAATACTTTTCGCTCAGTTTATGCCAGGAATATTCAGAGTTATTGCGTCGGAGGTGCTATTGGCTACGAATGGCAAAACGGGAAGCAGTGGGCAGAGAGAATTATTGGATTTGACATCTCTTTTAGTATTAATTTTCTTGACCATAATGCAAAGAAATCGATCTGGAAACTGGACACAGTAAAAAATAATTTTATAGAAGATCAGATTTTAAAAGAAAGTAGTATGAAAACCAGAGTTGCCAGAATAGGTATAAATCCTTTTTATGGATGGAAATTTCAAATTGAAAAACAGTTTTTAATTCTGGTTCAATTCGGAGCTGACTTTGGATATTACTTCGGTGATGTAGCTACAATTGACAGTAATTATGATTTTGCTGAAAAACCCATTAACAATTTTAATCTCAGCAGATATTTTTTAAACGAGTTATCGGTTGTATTCAGGTTTTAACTCATTATCATATTAATCATTCCATTCAACCATCTTTTTGGCAACAACCTGCTGCCTCTGATCATAATATCAGCCTTTAATCCTACAGGGTAATTTATTTTATTTGATTTTGATGTAGCAGCCTTATAAATCGTTTTTGCAACACGCTCTGGTTTTATCCCTTTTACTCCCATTTTATCCATCTTTTTAATGGCATTTTCAACAATTTTATAGTTCTGGTTATCATTGTTTTTATAGTAATTATCCATAGACCTACCATAAAAATCTGTTTTTACAGGACCTGGTTCTACTATTTTAACCCTTATATTATGTGGCTTTAATTCAAAATATAATGAACCGGAAAATCCTTCAATCGCATATTTTGTAGAATTGTATAAGCTGAACGAAGGCAATGCAATATGACCGGCAACAGAGGCAATGTTTACAATGGTTCCCGATTTTTTTTCTATGAAATATGGAATTATTTCGTGTGTAACAGCCATTAATCCAAAGACATTTATTTCAAATTGTTTTCTGATTGTATCAGAGCCGGCATATTCAAACGGACCAATTGCTGCATAACCTGCATTATTGATTATAGCATCTATATTTCCAAAATCTTCGATAACCTTTTTAATTGCGGTTTTAATAGAGTCCTGATCAGTTACATCTAATTGATATAATTTTATATTTTTGAAATTAATGAGTTCCTTTTCTTCCATCGGTTTTCTCATGGTGGCAGCTACGTTCCATCCTTTTTCAGAAAATAGTTTTGATGTGGCTTTTCCAATACCTGATGATGCACCAGTTATAAGTACTGTTTTCATAAATTGCAAATCATTAAATTAATTCGAATTGTTTTTATTAAAAAATTCAAACTTTGTTTTGATAAAGATAGTGCTAATAGAACAAATATATTGGCATTTTGTCCAAAATAAACAGGAAGAAAAATTATTCCAATTCGTCTAAAACTTTAACAGCTTTTTGTTTATAATCGCCACCCATTTTTACTATTTCATTTAATATGGGTTTTGCTTTTTGAGGTTCATCATTTTGAATCAAAGCAAGTGATTTGTACCAAAGTGCCGGTTCGTAAAATTCACCATTTTTGATCATCAGAACTTTATCTAAATTAACTATCGCTTTTTTGGGTTCATTTAATATCAAATGAGTAATTGCAGAATAAAACAACGTTTTGTAATCGTTCGGGTCGTTTTTCAAACTCTCATCAAATAAACCACTGGCTTTTTCATATCTTTTTTCTGAATACTCATCAATACCTCTTTTAAACAGATCTAAAGATCCTGCAATATCCTCATCCTCACTGGCTGAAATATTTGATTTAGATTCTTCTTCTGATTTTCCTCCTGCTGTAGAGTCACTAATATAAGGCTCTGAAAAATAGGAGGCGGGTACATTCCCTGAACTTTTTTCTTTTTTATTGCTGTCCACTGATTTTTCGACAGATTTTCTTTCAGCACCCTTGTCCTTTTTTCTTTCAGAAGACTGTAGGCTAACTGTGGTTACCTGATCAGAACTTACAACTTCAGCCATAACTTTAGTGTCTGCATTACTTCGGAGATCATCTTTTAAGGATTGAGTTACATCATTTAATTTCTCATCCTGACCTAATGAAATTCCACCGGTGGCTATTGAAGTACGAAATACAGAATCACTTTGTCTGTTGTTTTTTGCAAGATATCCATCTGTGATTTTATTTGATAAATCATCTGAGTCACTTTCCCGACTTTCCAATACCTCGAATTTGTCTAAGTATTTGTCGGCCCCGTCAATGTTATCTCCTGCTTTAGCAATGTTAACCAGAGGTTCTTCTCTCACATCTTCCATAAGTATTTTTTGACTGTCTTTTTTGTATTCAGTTGCTGAATTTGGTTCAATCTCGCTTTGCTCACCTGTTATGGTCTCAACTTTAGATAATTTGTCAATTTCAGTTTTGCTTTCTTCAGGATATGGATTGAAATTCTCCGAAAAAATATTTTTGGTTTTGGTATTTTTATATTGATTTACAAAAATAAAAATGCTTGCAGCTAAAATTAATATAGTGGCAGCAATTGAAGGGTAAATCCATATTTTATTTTTCCTGTTTTTTTTATTCGATAACTCATCAACTCGCTCCTGAATTTTCAAATTCAATCCATTTATCAAAGAATCAAATTCTTCATTGTTGTCTATCAGTAAAAGACCTTCCAATTCATCTGAACACATTTCGCAAGTATTGGTATGTTTTTCAACCTGATGCATATCATTTGCGGACAATTTTCCAGCAACATAATCTTTTAAAATGTCAATGGAAGGACATTCGGCAGGATTGATTATATTTTTCATATTATTTGTCATAATATCCGGTTGAATATAAATACCATTAAAAAAATCTTTATAAAACTATTACTGATATGTTGATTTTTTTCCATAAAAATTTTCAAATTCCTTTTCCCGTTTTGTATATAACTTTTCACATTTTTTAATGAGTACCCAGTCGTTTCAGCAATTTCATTATAACATTTCTCTTTAAGATAAAAAAGTTCAATACATTTTTTTTGTTCATCGTTTAAATTTTCAATGCCTTGTTCAAGGACTACCAAAATTTCTTCTTTACTGTTTCCAAGCTCATGATACAAATCAGAATCTTTTTCCATAAAGACCTGCATATCGTTTTTATATTGTTCGTTATGTTTTTGGTGATATTTATTTGATCGTATTATCAGAAGGCAATGATTTTGAGTCACTCTGTGCAGCCATGCGCGAAAATTTTCAATTTCAAACCGCATCAGATCAGTAATCAATTTTTCAAAAATTTCAATCACTGCATCACTTGCTGCATCTCTGTCCTTCAAATATTTCATCGATACAGCAAAAACAAAGGAGGTATGTCTTTGATATAATTCCCCCAGATAAATTGCATCTTTTGTGGATTTATATTTATCTACCAGAATATTATCAGAAATTTTTTGTATTTCAGAAAATTTATTCATAAAAAATATTCCAGGTTAGCAAAATAAATACCAATTGCAACATAAAGATATAAAAACTGTTTTAATACTATTAAGGATATTCTTATTTTCGCTGTAAAAATATATCAATAATGATAGCAAACAAAACTTGTTTGATTTCAACCGCATATTTCCCCCCGATTCAGCTTGCCGGTAAATTTTTATCTTATGATGCAATATTTATTGAAAAAGAAGAGAATTATCTAAAGCAATCATATAGAAACAGATGTTGTATTTTAAGTGCAAATGGTGTTCAAATACTGAGTATTCCTGTAAAAAAGCTGGAAACTATAAAAACAAAAATTAAAGACATCAGAATTGATTATGAATATGATTCATGGATTAAAATTCATATTAAAAGTATAGAATCTGCTTACGGACATTCACCTTATTTTGAATATTATTTTGATGATATAAAAAATATTATTTTGAAAAGAACTGATTTTTTATATGATTTAAATCTGATGACAATAGAATTGATGATTAGCTGGATACATTCTGATGCAAAATTATTTCACACTACTGATTTTGAAAATTCTACAGATATTGCAGATTTTCGCTATAAAATTCACCCAAAGAAACGATTTAATAAAAAAGATGATAATTTTAGACCAATGTCTTATAATCAGGTCTTTTCCGATAGATTTTCTTTTATTCCGAATCTGAGTATAATTGATTTAATTTTTAACGAAGGGCCGAATGCATATCAGATTATCAAAGAGTCTGTTGTGTGAATAAAAGATTTTTTGAAATTTCCAATTAATAAATATAACTTTATTGCGTTTAAAGAGCTATTTGAAATATTAATACAGATAGAAATGAGAAAATTTATCATTTTGATTTTATTTAGCGAATTTTCATTTGCATAGCAGGTGGTGTTTATTAAAGTGTTTTCTGTCCCGAAAGCTTTCAGGATTACAGGAATTGTGGTTTTCAGATGACCATTTAAACCTGTGATTTTTATGCTGACATTTCCTCCAGACGCGTGCGTATAATCTGCTTCCTGTTTTGTGCGCTACATAATGTTCCATAAGACGTTTAGCAGAGAATCAACAACATACGGATTTAAATTTTACGATTTGGGTGCTGCAAGCTAATTTTCTATTTCTTATCCTAAGGGTTTAATGAGTTTTATGAAGCATATTTATGCGTCTTCCTGAATCTGAAAAAAGCGAAAAACGGCATCAATGAGTTTTCGTAAAAAATTCTTAATGAAGGCTATGAGCGCTAGCCTTGAGCTAAGAGGCCGATTTTTCGTTCTAACAATTGCTCAAAAAAGCTATAAATAATTCAACGAAAAATATCTGGCATCGGGGAAATAGCCGAATTTAGAATTTTAGAAAAATCATTGTAGCCTTGACTTTTTTGTTTCCTTTTTGGTCAAGCAAAAAGGAAAAGCCTGCCCGGCTTGAGGGCAAAGAAAGTTGATCAATTCGAAAATTATTTATCAATGAAAACAGTTAATGGGTAATGCATTGCACAAAACAGGAGGAATTGTGGTTTTCAGATGATCATTTTAAACCTGTAATTTTTATGCTGCCCCCTCCCTGCCTCCCCTGAAGGGGAGGAGTAATTTCAGCATAAAAATTCCCATCAATTGGGTTTTATAAAGACAATGAAAGTTTCAGAAATGACAAACCCTTTTTGTGTAAGAAATATGAAAAATTAAAGTTAAAAACGGAATGCTTGTCACTTCTGTGGAGTTAAAACAGGGAAAATATGGTCTTACATTGCTTGATGAAGGAATCAGTTACGGGGATATGGATTATAATTTTATGGGAATTCCAACGGAAGGTTATGGGTTTTCTAATTAGTGTTTGTCCATAATGTCCGGTATCTTCGTTGTTCTCGTTTTTTAAATCAGTCATTTACACAAGTAAACCCCTGAATTTAAAAAACTTCGAAAGCCTCGATCCCGAACATTATGATCCAAACACTGACATTATAGACAGGCACTAATTATTGTCATAATTCTTTTAACAGATCGAAATTTGAAGAAATTGATTTTGAACTGAATTAACAAAAAATGTAGTTTATATAAATGTAAAATACTTTTAATCCATTTAATTGATCTAAATTATTGATAATATCTAAGTCGAGTAATAGAATTTTCTTTATTATATTTTATTGGTCACAAAAACAAGTAGATTAGTTATATAGCTTTTTGATTATTTGTTTTGGGATAAATGTCAACAAAAGTGAAATATTATTTCGAATATAATAAAATCTCTTTCCAGAAGTTTATTTATATATGGTATCATTAACACATTGTTGTTGATAAAAATAAATGATGTATGTTAAAGGAAGTTTTGCTTAGTATAATTTAGCAAACTAAACATTTATTTGATTATGAATACGATTTTTGGAATTCTTTTACAAATTGTACAGCCCGGTTCTGATACAATTCAAACAGTGGCTCAAACAGTGGAAACTACTGAAAAAATGAGTCTTTCAGTATGGAATCTTGCGTTGAAAGGCGGATGGATTATGATCCCGATTGCTATTTTATCAGTAATTGCTGTTTATCTTTTCGTGGAAAGATTAATTGCAATAAATAAGGTAAAAAAAGAACCTTATGGTTTTATGAACAACATAAAAGAGAATATTCAGGACGGAAAAATTGACGAAGCTTTAATTTTATGCAAAGCAACTCAGGGTCCGTTAGCAAGAATGATAGAAAAGGGAGTGAGCAGAATTGGTAAACCACTGGCAGATATTAATACTGCAATCGAAAATGTTGGCCGACTTGAAATAGCCAAGCTTGAAAAAGGTATGGCAACATTAGCAACTGTTTCAGGAGGTGCTCCGATGTTGGGATTTTTAGGAACAGTAATGGGTATGATTCGCGCTTTTTATGATCTTGCCACTGTTGAAGGAGGGAATATTAATGTTCAGGTACTTTCAAATGGAATTTATGTTGCAATGGTAACTACAGTTGCCGGTTTGCTGGTTGGTATTGTTGCATATTTCTGCTATAATATCCTTGTCGCCAGAGTCGAAAAAGTTGTCGCAATATTAGAGGCTAAATCAACAGAATTTTTAGATATATTAAATGAACCTGCTAAATAGTTTAAAATGAACATTAAAACAAGTAATAAAATAAATGCAGGATTCAGCATGGCTTCAATGACTGATATTGTTTTCCTGCTTCTTATATTTTTTATGGTTGCTTCAACGCTGATTGCTCCAAACGCCCTGGATTTAGTGTTACCCCAAAGTCCTTATCAGACAGATAAAAAGGCTAATACAACAGTCTCAATAACAGAGGACTTAGTGGTGGCCGTTGAAAGAGATGTTGTAAGCATGGAAAATTTGGAACAGATTTTGCAACAAAAACTTGCTAATGAAGAACAACCAACGATGTCTTTGCATGCAGAAAAAAGTGTCCCTATTGAGTATGTGGTTAAAATTATGAATATTGCAAAGAAAAACAAGTACAGAGTAATATTAGCAACAAACCCTAACTGATGAAAGATTTTTGGAAAAAAAATAAAAATGGACTTATTGGAACCATAGTTTTTCATGGCTTATTAATGCTTGTGTTATTGTTTTTTGGATTTACTGAGCCACAAGAACAATTTCCAGATCCCGAAGGAATTGTAATTGATTTCGGCAATAGCGATCAGGGACTGGGAGATATTGAACCGGAATCATTTAATAATGAAAATGCAGTACAGAATAATTCAAATCCTGAAAATACTGAAGAATCAATAATGACTCAGGACTTTGAAGAAAGCGCTAATATTGAGAAAACTACCAATCTGAATCAGGAAAATACAAATCCTGAAGTAAATAATGAAGAGAAAGTCACCGAACCTGAGGTAAATAAAAATGCACTCTATCAGGGAAATAACAACGCTACAAGTGAAGGAAATAATAATGATGGTGGAAATATGGGAAGACCTGATGGTTTGGATACTGATAATTATACTGATGGCAATGGAAAAGACGGAATCGGATATTCTTTAACAGGCAGAACTCCGGTCGGAAAATTTCCAAAACCAGATTATCCTCCGGGAAATGTATCGGGGAAAGTGGTTCTGAATATTAAAGTTGACAAATACGGAAAGGTAATCAGTGTGACTCCGGGAAAAGGAACAACAGCCACAGACGAAAGATTAATAGTTGCTGCAAAAAAAGCTGCATGGCAGGTCAAATTTAATGAGGATTTTAACTCAATTGAACAGACTGGTACAATTACCTATATTTTTTCTTTTCAATAATAATTTTTATTCATATCAGATCATTTCAAATTCTTTTGCAATTTTGCATATAATCTGTAAAGTTTAGTTTATGAATAAATGGTCAGCGATTTTTCTGTTTCCTGCAGTATTAATTATTACAGGATGTGTGCATTATCAAAAAAATGATAAAACAAATGATGATATGAATGACGAGTTTAACAAGTTTGTAAAGGAATTTGATGCAAAGATCAAACCTCTTGAGAAAGATGCCGGAATTGCATACTTTGATGCTTCTATATCTGGAAAAGATGAGGATTATGATAAATCAGCAGCCTTGGAGATTCAAATTGAAAATTTATATGCAAATAAAGAAGATTTCGCACTTTTAAAAAAGATAAAAGAATCAGGTTCAATATGTGATTCTATGCAGAAAAGAATTCTGGAAGCGTTGTATAATGATTTTCTATCTAATCAGGTAGATGAAAAAATGCTTGAAGAAATTGTCAATCTGCAAAATAAAATTGAGAAAAATTTCTCGGTCTTCAGAACAGATTTTAATGGAAAAAAAATGACCGATAATGAAGTTGAAGAAATGTTGAAAAAATCATCTAATAATTCTGAATTGAAAAATGTTTGGGAATCATGTAAAAAAATCGGACCTGTTGTAGCAGAGGATATTAAAATGCTTGTAAAAAAGAGAAATGAACTTGCTAAACAGATCGGATTTAGTAATTATCATGAAATGAGTTTGAAGTTAAGCGATCAGGAGCCTGAAGACATTAGCAGAATATTTGATGAACTCGATATGTTGACAAGAGATGTTTTTGTTGATTTAAAGAATGATATCGACAATGTCCTGGCTGACAAATATAAAATATCAAAAGAAGACCTTATGCCATGGCATTATCAGAATAGGTTTTTTCAGGAAGCTCCTCAGATATATAAGATTGATCTGGATAAATATTACACAGATAAAGACCTTATTGAAATTACCCGAAATTATTACAGCGGAATCGGATTAGACATTAATGATATAATTGATAGAAGCGATTTGTTTGAAAAGGAAGGGAAAAATCAGCACGCATATTGTACTGATATTGATAAAGAGGGAGATATTAGAATTTTGTGTAATGTTAAACCGAATTATAGCTGGATGAATACAATGCTTCACGAATTTGGACATGGAGTATATGATAAATATATAGATTCTCAGATTCCATATACATTACGGGATCCTGCTCATATTTTTACTACTGAGGCAATAGCAATGTTATTTGGCAGGTTAGCCTCAAATGCACAATGGATGAAGGATATGCTGGGAATAAGCCAGGAAGAAAAAGAAAAAATTTCAGAAGATGGTTTTAAATCCATGCGTCTTGAACAATTGGTTTTTTCAAGATGGGCACAGGTTATGTACCGTTTTGAAAAAAACATGTACGAGAACCCTGATCAGGATTTAAATAAATTGTGGTGGGATCTGGTTGAGAAATATCAGATGATTAAAAAACCAGCTGACAGAAATATGCCTGATTGGGCTACGAAAACGCATATTGCAAGTTCACCATGTTATTATCATAATTATTTGCTTGGAGAATTACTTGCTTCACAATTGTTTTACTATATTTCTGATAATATTATAAAATCAACCGATTACAGAAATAATAGTTTTTCAGATAACAAGCAAATCGGTGTGTTTTTAATTGAAAATGTTTTTAAACCCGGAGCAAAGTGGTATTGGAATGATATGATAGAAAAAGCAACAGGGGAAAAACTAACTGCTAAATATTACGCAAAACAATTTGTAGAATAAAAAAAGCCGGATTACCGGCTTTTTTTTAACTTCCCAGTTGTTCTTTGTACTGATCTGGTGAAAGCAAACTTTCTAATTCAGATGGATTCTGAATTTTAATTTTCACCATCCATCCTTCTCCGTATGGATCTTTATTAACCACGTCTGCTGACTCTTCAATTACAGGATTCTTTTCAATAATTTCACCGGCAACTGGCATAAACATATCAGAAACGGTTTTAACTGCTTCGATTGTCCCAAAAACTTCTTCTTTTTCAAGGATTTCTCCAACTGTTTCGATTTCAACAAAAACAATGTCTCCTAATTCGCCCTGTGCAAAATCGGTAATTCCTACATAAGCAAAATCGCTTTCGATACGAATCCATTCATGGTCTTTTGTGTACTTTAAATTTGCTGGTATATTCATAATTATTCAGTTTAATAAAATTTTAAATTTCAATCAAAATTACAAAAAAGTAAATATGAAGAACCTGACTTTTACTCTTTTTTAATTTTTGAATCAGATGAATGTATTTAAGTCATATATTTTCAATTAAATAATTTTGCTTTTAATTTTGGAGTAGGTATAAAAAAATAATGTGTTTGTATATTATTATTTACAAACACATTATAAAAATCAATTATTACTAAAGAACACCTTCATCATAGGCTTTTTCACCATGTACTCCTTCATCAAGTCCGATTTCTTCCATACCTTTTTCCACCTTTACAGGTGTTATCATATTAATGACAATCAGCATGATATAAGTAAAAATAAATGCATATATCGAAGCGGCCACAACAGCCACAACCTGTTTGAGGAGGAAAGCACTATTTCCATAAATAAGACCATCTGCACCAGCAGCATTTACTGCTTTCGATGCAAATACACCGAGTAGAATGGATCCTAAAACCCCTCCTACACCATGTACTCCCCATACATCCAGGGCATCATCCCATTTCATTTTGTTTTTAAAATGAACTGCAAAATAACATATTATTCCTGCAGCGGTGCCGATGAAAGGAGATGCCCAAACAGGAACAAAACCTGCACATGGCGTTATACAAGCCAATCCGGCAATTGAACCTGTAAGTAAACCGACAAATTTAGGTTTTCTTTCGCGTGACCATTCAATAATAAGCCAGGCAATTGTAGCAAAGGAGGCTGCAATATCAGTATTTACAAATGCTGTTGAGGTAATAAAATCAACAGCGACTTCGCTACCCGCGTTAAATCCATACCAACCAAACCACAAAAGTCCGCTTCCTATTGCAACAAGAGGAATACTGTTTGGTACTGATTTTCTGTCTACTCGTGCTTTTACATATAAAACGGAAGCCAAAGCTGCAAAACCGGCAGTTGCATGAACAACTATTCCTCCTGCAAAGTCAAGAACCCCCCATTGTGCTAAAAGACCTCCACCCCAAATCATATGAACAAAAGGGTAATATACCAGAACTTGCCAAACTGTCAGAAAAATAAGATAAGCTTTAAAATTAATCCTGTTTACGAAAGCTCCTGTAATCAAAGCAGGAGTGATAATTGCAAACATCATCTGATAAGCAAAGAATACAAATTCGGGAATTTTCCCGTTTGAATACATGGAGTCGCTGTTTATACCATTCATTAATGCTTTATTAAAATCTCCGATTATTCCTCCTTCACCACCGCTAAAACAAAGAGAGTAACCAAATAATACCCATAAAACTGTTGTCCAGCCTAAAGAAACGAAACTTTGGATCATAATGCCTAAAATGTTACGTTTTGAGGCTAAACCTCCATAAAAAAACGCTAAACCCGGTGTCATTAGCATTACCAGACTTGTTGCCAATAGCATAAAACCTGTTGAACCTGTATCTATCATAATAGTAAGTTTTAAATGATTAAATATTATTAAAGTGTTATTCCAAATATAATAAATGCATTAGATGCTTGAGGATTAAATATTAATGATGCCTTGACAGGCAATTCAAAATCATCGGAAATTTTAATTTTACGGTATCCTGTAATACCCAGATTTACAATGCCAAAATCATTAGCATAGGCTCCGGCAAAAGGAGAAAATCCAATAAATAAATCTAGATTATTTTCCTTGAGTGCTAATGAATATCCTGCTTCAATATAAGATGAGTAATAGGTTCCATCTGTGCTGTCTTTTTCTACATCATAACCCCATCTTTTATCATTTCCATAAAAAAACACACCTCCCTGTAACCATAAAGGAAGCTTTTCTCCTCCTTTGAGAATGAATGAACCTTCAAAAGTATGTGCTGTTTCTTCATTCACATAATTGAAATATCTAATATCAGGTGAACATGGAGTTCCGGTGACTGAAGGAATATAGTAATCTGTGAACATCAGAGAGAGAATTTTATAAGTGTATTTTGCATATAAATCTATCTCTTTGTAAAAACTGCCTGTGGCAATTGCATTCCAACATCCTACTTCCAAATTAGACATAGAAAAGGATAAAGTCGGTTGTATGCTTGGGGAATCTCCATAATCACATCCTCTCCAGACATATCTGCTCATTATATCAGATCCAATAATTACTTTTATTTTCGGTTCGGATGTACTGCTGTCATCATTATTCTGCGAAAACAGGGAAATACTGAATACTAATCCTGCAACAAAAATTAAACTGAATTTTATGGAGTTCTTTCTCATATTATTGATTTTTAAAAACTCAAAAATAGAGTCTCTGAGTTTCGGACACAATAAGATGAAACTTTAATTTTTAATAAGAAATATTCTGTGCAAATAGGTAAATTACCTATTAAGAAATTTGAAAATGTAAGCGGGAATTAAATGTCAATTATTTTATTTTTAATGGCATAGATTACCATTTCTGCAGTATTTTTTAACTTTAACTTTTGCATTATATGATTTTTATGAGCATCAACGGTTTTGGTGCTAATAAAAAGTTTGTCTGAAATTTCCTTGTTGCTTAATCCCCCTGCAGCAAGTTTCAATATTTCAATTTCTCTCTGGGTCAATTCTTCATTTTCACTTAGATTCTGTTCAACCTTAACCTTTTTAATAAAACTTCTGAGGAAATTGTCTGAAATAATTTTGCTGTAATATTCTCCGGTTTCATATAAAACTTTTATTGCATCAAGCAATTCTTCTTTTGAAGTGTCTTTGGGAATGTATCCGTGAGCACCTGCCCTGATGGCATTGATGACAAATTCTTCATCAGTATGCATTGACAAAATCATGATTTTTATCTGAGGATAATTTGAAGAAATTTGTCCTGCTATTTCAATTCCTGACAGACCGGGCATACTGATATCAGTAATAATAATATCTGGTTTATCGGTATTGAGCATATCCATTAATTCATTTCCATTCGATGCTTCACCAATAATCTCAATTGAATGGTCATCAGACAGTAATGATTTTAACCCGTCCCTGAAAATACGATGGTCATCAGCCAGAATGATTTTTATTTTATTCATGTTAAATAACTGGTATTTTAATATTTATTGTGGTTCCGTTTCCCTGAACTGAAGTTATTCTGCATTCACCGCTGAGCAATTCAACCCTTTGTTTAATATTCATTATTCCATTACAATTTTTACCTGTATATTCCGGGTTATATCCTTTCCCGTTATCAAAAATATCAAGAAAAATCTGATTGCCATGTTCATGAATTTTTACTGTGGCATAATCTGCTCCTGAATGTTTGGTTATATTGTTTATTGATTCCTGAGAAATCCGGTACAAATATATCTGCAGTTTTTTATTTAATGAATCAGGGATATTATTACTGACAAATTCAATTTGAATTCCTGTATTTGCCATAGTCTCTTTGCAAAGGTTTTTCAAACCCTGTTCTAACCCGAATGCTTCCAGAACCGGAGGCATTAAATCATTCGTGATATTTCTGATTTCCTGAATAGTGTCTTTTAGTAATTCGCGGGTTTGGTCAATTATTTCCTTGTTTTTCTCAATGTCAGCATTTTTTGTCTGCTCCAGTTTCATTTTTACCGCTAACATTGATTGTCCCAGACTGTCGTGCAGATCTCTCGATAATCTTTGTCTTTCCATTTCCTGTCCGTCAATTAAAGAACTCACACTTTTCCTCTTTTCTTCTTCAATTTCTTCTGTCTGTTTTTTTAGTTGAAAAGACATTTTATTAAATGAATCTGTAAGTATTCCGATTTCATCCAGGGAGGAAACAGCCAGCTTAACTTCGTAATTTCCTTCACTAATCTGTTCGCTCGCCTTTTGTAACCGCTTAATTGGCAGTGAAATTTTTCTTGAAATCAGAAATGCAAAAATAAATACACTGGCGGCAATAATTATACTGATCCATAAAATGTTATTTCTGATAGAATATACAGGTATCATGGCTTCCTGTTCGTCAATTTCTGCTAAAATCACCCAGTTCAGACCTTTTATATTTACATTACTGTATGAACTAAGGCATGAAATATTTCTGTAATCCTGAACAATTTCACAATTGGTTTTACCTGCAAAAGCATTTTTTACCGCTGCTGATGACACTTTTATATTTAAAACGGCATTTTCTTTAAACCTGGAATTGGTTCTCATCAGTGAATCACTACCGACAAGATAAGTTTCTCCTGATTTACCAAGACCATTATTCTCAGAAAGACCGAACATAATTTTATTGATGGCATTAATGGGAATTTCAAGAACCACATATCCCAGAGTATCAATGGTTTCATTTAAAACAAAAGTTCCTAAATAAATAAACATTCTGGAGTTTGTTAAATCCTGAATTACAGGCTCTCCGGATGCTTTTATTTTTTTACAAAAGGTCAAAAGATCCTGATCATTTTCTTTTCCTGAAAAATTTGAATTGATAGTGTCTTTTTGTTGAAATATTTCAATACAGTTGGTATTTCTGTTTACAATATATAGATCCTGATAATAACCATAAGAACTGATATACTTATTCAAATAGCTGTTTAATGGCATTTCACCGATTTTTCCGGTCGCTTTTTCATCTTGAACCATTATATCAAATATTTTTTTAATTTCTTCTGACTTTGAAATTAAATCAATATCGCGCAAGCGATCAAGAAAAAACTGCTCTACCCTATATTTCTTTTCAATTCTTAATGAGGTTAGCTGGTCAAATGTGCGGTTTAGTAATGCTTTCTTTGTAAAATAATATGAATAGGTACCTATGATAATAATCACAACAATACCCAGGCTTACAAAAAAGAAAATAAGTTTTTCGGTTATTGAGATATTTTTCATTCAGACAAAAGTAGTTCAAAAAATAAAATATTCTGATTTTATAAAACCAATAGTCTATGGGAAATTCATTAACCTGTTTATTATTATTGAGTTGTTTGTTGATTTTGATGTGTACAAATAGGATTAATATGACACCTGTTATGCAGCATTTGTTGAATAAGGGAAAGGGATTAATATAATTTTGAGGCCTGATAATAAACTAAATTTTATGAACCTGACTAAATTATTTAAATCCGGATTACTTTTCCTTTTGTTTTTCGGGGGTATCTTTTCTGCTTTTGGAAATGAAATTACAGGTAACGAATTGCCTGAAACAGTTATTGATGATCAGCGTTATAACAAGGCAATTCATATTATGGCTATGCTTCTAATAGGCTTTGGGTTTCTTATGGTTTTTGTGAGAAAGTACGGCAGGTCTGCTTTGACAGCAACATTTTTATTAATTAGTACTTCCATCCCTTTGTATCTGGTATTAAAAAAAACAGGTTTGGCCGGTGCCGAAGGAGGAGAAATAGAGAAACTTATTTTAGCAGAATTTGGAGCAGCAAGTTTGCTCATTGCTGCAGGAGCAGTTTTAGGACGGTTGAAAATGCCTCAATATATATTAATGGCGTTAATGTTTGTTCCTTTTTATGTTTTTAATGAATGGATTGTAATAGGGGGAGGTTTTGGATTGTTACCTGTTGGTTCGGTGATAGACGTCGGCGGGTCAATAGTTATTCATGCTTTCGGAGCTATTTTCGGACTAGGAGTTGCATTGACGATGACTACAAAAAGTGAATTATCCAAACCAATTGAAACAGATTCAACAAGTGATCGTTATTCTATGCTGGGTAGTATGGTATTGTGGGTTTTTTGGCCAAGTTTCTGTGCAGCACTTGTTCCTGCCGAACAGGTTCCTCATACTATTGTAAATGTTATTCTTGCATTATGTGGGTCAACACTTGCAACTTACATCCTTTCAGTATCATTACGAAAAAAAATAAGCATTGCAGATATTGCGAATGCAGCTTTAGCCGGAGGTGTTGCTATTGGATCTGCATGTGCTGTCGCATCTCATACAAGTGCTGTTATTGTAGGAATACTTGCAGGCGGTATTTCAACTTTTGGGTTCGCAATTATTCAGACACATCAGCAAAAATGGATGAAAATTATCGATACATGCGGAGTAACAAACCTGCATGGACTTCCCGGAATTATGGGTGGAATGGCTGCTGTATTGCTTGTTCCGGGGATTAGCATCAATTCACAAATGTTTGGAATTGGTATTTCAATTGTACTGGCATTTTTGGCTGGATTAATTACAGGTAAAATTCTTCCTGTACTTGGTCGCAGAACTGAAGCCTACGAAGATTCTGAAGAGTTTCTTGATGCAGAAGATTAATATATCATGAAGGTTTTTATTATTTATTGTTTGTATTATCCTGCTAGTGTAAACCTGACGGAGATTCCAAAATTAGTATTTGATGTAGGATTAACCCTGGATGTGTGAGGATTATTAATAATTTTGTCAAAAAATAATCTGACATTGAATCGCTCACTTAATACATAATCAGCTGACAATTTCAATGTAATAATGGTCTGCCCTGCTGTGAGGTCCCAATAATCCTCCACAACTTTTCTAATAATTGTCAAATTTTTTCTTATTGAAAGATCTGCCCGTACATTTAAATCGCTTTCAAATTTTGTTTTTGTTCCACTTAATGATTTAAAAGTGATAGGAACTTTATTAAAACGATAACCGGATCCAATAATCAGTTCATCTCCTGTAACTTCAGTAACCTGATTGTTGGAAAAACTTAAATTCAGATTCCTGGTTTTCTTTATTTCAATTTTTGTAATCAGGCTGTTGTTCCATGTGAGATCAAGCCCGATCAAAGGCCCTAACTGTTCATTTATTGAAACACCATTTATATCATGTTCGGCAAGAAAGTTTGTAGTATCCTGTATGTCAGAAAGGCTTTCTCTAACCCAGTTAAATCCATCGTTATCAGAATCTTCGAAGTATGAATTGGTTGAAAATGAATTTACAGTATAAGTAGATCTGAAAGCATGGTTTAATGATGCCGTTTTTATATAACGTTTCACAAATTTAATTTTTGCTAAACCATCATAGGTAATTCTCCAATTCGGCATCGGAATTTCAGGAAATGGATTCAGTGAAACAGATTCAGCACTTTTCCCTGCGTAAGCTGCTAAAAATGCAGGAATCAGAACTTCCTGAGATGTTTGACCATAGCCATCCGGAAATCCATATTGATCCAAGCTGTTCGGATCATATTGATATGGCATATCCTTTTGGTTATTAAGACGATCATTTGCCAGTCGTACGGCTATTGTCTGCCTGTATTTCAGAAAGTCATCAAATATTCTGGAAGAATAATCCAACTGATCATTGACTTTTTTACTTCTTCTGATAAAGGCAGTATTCCATGAAAAATAGCTCATATTAAAATTACCGGTTTCCATTCTGCTCCTGTCATATCTGTTAGTCGGAAAATTTCCTGTTGAATCTGCAACATAATATTCAGTTATATTATTTGTAAACATTCTATTTGCAGTTATGTCAATTCTGAAACCATTAATAGGTTCAACCTGAGCTCGTAAATTCAGGTTGTTGGTTTGGGAAATCATTACTGGATTATTTTGGGCAGGATCTCTTGTAAGCCAATCATTATCAATTGCACGCAGAGGAAAATCCGGATCCTGAATTCCTGAAATAAACAACCATCCAGGTGCTAAAATTCCATTCATGTCTTCCATCCCCAAAATATTGGTTTTGGGTAAATACCCCGGAAGAAGAGTTCCGTTACTCTGGCTATATGTTACTGAAACATTTTTCACGCTCATCATAACCAGAAGAGAACGTTCAACTATTTTTTGAAATAGAGTAACTTTTATTTCCCGCTCCCCTTCAATCTCTATTCTGGCATCTTTGTAATCTTCATCGGTTGTAAAAGTTATTTTATTGTCGGTGACAATTTTTAATTTACCTGTAATTTCTTTATTGTTTGCATCAAAAACTTTCACTGTAACATTATCTGTTTCCAGTTTGTGAATAATAGTTTTGGGAACGTCCTCAAACAAATCAATTTTTCTTGGAGGATCACCTTTTGCAGGATAATAAACTTTTTCGGTTTTTGGTTTTTGAACCGGTTTCCCCTTCCTGTACTTTTGATTTATTGTTTTCAGATATGGGATTTTATTATATAAATTAGTCATATTAAATTGAGGATTAAACTGAATATTGTTGGAGTTTTTAATAGTATTACCCAAAACAATTGAATCAACCTGTGGCCCGACATTCCAGTCATAAGTTCCTGTGTATCTTGCCGAAGCAGTTATCCAGTTAAGGAGGGGAATTTTATTAATAGGAATACTGTAATTTAAATTAAGGTCATGATGATAATTTGTGTTTCGTCCAAAATCACGAATTCCTGACATAATTGAATCTTTCCAGTGTTCATATGATTCTGTAGAGTCCTTGTTGACATAATAACCATATTTTGTTGGCTCATCAAGGCGAGCCTGATTATTTGCAGAGAAATCAAACTTCAAAGATTTTGACAAATCGTATCTCAGATCATAAATTCTGTTCCATGTGAAATCTCTATTGTAGGTTGGTTCAATTATAATATCCGGTTTATCAAGATTCCGAAGTTTTTTTTCATTGTACATTCTGTTAAGATCAGTCATAAAAGACAATTGGGAAGGCAATAAATTAAAATTAAAATCAGTCAGCAGTTTCAGTTGCTTGCTTTTTAAAATTTTAGATTTTGCATTTTTTAACGGAACAAAGTTCTTGGGGGTTGTGTTGAAATTATATGTCAGAGCACCCCGATATGTTTTCCGGTTATCATATTCAGTACTTATATTATGGGCGTTCTGCTCGTTATATCCATAACTAACAGCAACATTTGAAACATCATACAGCCTCGGTTTTCCTTCAGATTTTCCAACTTTTATATTTGTAAAGTTTAAACTCTTTCTTTGAGTGTAATCTCTTGCAATTTGAACTAATGTATCTTTATAACCATCAGAAAGGTTTTGATCATTTAATGTTGTTTTTAATGGAATATCAGGGTCTAATGGATTATATTGTGGATTAATAAATCCTTCAGAATAACCGATATACATTGGAATTTTTACGCCGATTTTTTCCGGAAAAAATTTCCCGAGTTCAAGGTTAGAAGCAATATCATAACGGTAAACTTCTTCCTTATCTCTTTCATTGACTTTTTTCTCTATGCTACCAAATCCGGGCTTACTGGTGCTTCCTGCAATTGTAATTGTTCCAAAATCAGCTAATCTTGCTGTAACTCTTGTGTTTGCTGCCCAACCTCCTTTTTCATCAAAATCAGTCAATCTCAATTCATTTAACCAGATTTCTGCACATTTTTCCATTCCGTCATCATTTGATTGAAATGGATTGTTATTTTTATTTCTGTTTCTGACACCAATCATGATAGTTCTGACATTACTCAGATTTGGATTTCCGACAATAGTTACATAATTTTCCCCATCCCAAATACTATATGGTTCATTATAGGTTTGAGTTGAACCCGCTGCTCTGATTAAATTGTTTCTTTCCTGTTTAATGGATAGTAATACTTCAAAGTTAAGATCCAGATTGTTTTCAACAGGCCAGACGGCATACCTGTCCTGATGTTCCAGATTATCGTTTTGAGTATAAGTTCCTGCCGGAGTTAATACTAAAGGAATTTCATATTCATAGTAATTTTGTTGATAATCAGACCCCAGACGAATAAAAACTGTTAAGTCCTTATCATTCAGCATTCCGGCTTCGACAGCTTCACAATGTATGAACATTTGAAGTTTTTTATACTGTCTGACATCCATATCGAGTGCTTTATAGGCAGCTTTGGCATCTCCATCTTTAAGATCACAGACTTTTAATACCATAGCTTGCTCATTTAGTTGTCTGAGTTGTGGATTTGAAGGATCAATAACCCTTGAGATACCTGGAGGAAGAACATAATTTACAGGTGCTTTCTGACCATTTTCTTCTATATTAACTGCTGTAATATCGAAAGTAGCTCCAGGTTCATTATCAGGTTGGTATAATCCTCCCTCGACAAATGAATAATTATATTTTCTCCATTCTCCACGAACAAGATCCAGAGAAGCAAACCTCAGGGTTACTTCTTTATCAAAATCTTTCATAAACATTCTGACAAATCGTATTGATTTAAAATCCTGAATATCACCGACTGTTTTTTCCGGAGTATGAATCGGAATTTTAAACTGATACCAGTTTACAGGAATTCCATCATCATCTGTTTTTCCGGTTATCATATCAGTGATGTAATTGTTCCCTACGTACATTTCGTCCGGTCTTAAACTGACTCTGTACTGATAATAGTTTTCAGCCTCACTCAGCGTATTATCTCGGTTTACATCTTCAGAATTCGGAAGTGAAGTTGCTGATGTCGGGTAACTTTCCTCAGATTGCTCGGAAGTGGGAGAGTTCCCGTCAAGCCCGTTGTATTTTTTATATCTTTCTAAAATCGATATTTCATCAGAATCATAGTCAGACCCCCTGTAATAATGATAATTATCATTTGATGGGTCTTCAACAGCATTAAGATATGCCTGTGAAGATGCTCCAAAAAGAGATTTGATAGAGTTAAGATATGAAGCAAAGAAACCTTTTTCATCCTCGGTTCTTAATCCGTCGAGACCCACATCCTGATAAAGTCTTGATTCTGTGCTGTTGTCAAAAGAGTTGACTATAGATTGTGTTTTTGGCACTCTTCCCCATGCAGTGGTATCTACAAGAGTTACCGTTTCAGAACCGGGAAGCCCGTTTTCAAATGTTTTTCTGGAATCTTTAAGAATATCTTCAGAAATATCACCCAGATTGAAATAAAGATCTCCTCCGCTTTGCAATGTATCATAAACAAAAGGATCCATCATCCAGAATTCGATATATTCAATATTTGCAGCTTCAAAGTCATTTGTCTGAATTTCACGCATAATACCTCCCCAACGTGTTTCAGGATCTTTTAGTAATCCGGTACTGTCAATACCTGATGAAATTCTCAAACCTCCTTCATAAGTC
>JBDRPR010000431.1:0-2395 GCA_043826845.1 Bacteroidota bacterium | reverse complement strand
TCAAGTTTCCAGTATTTGCTGAATAAGGTATTGCTGAAAGTGCCATCGCCCAACAATACATCATTTGAATTTCCTGTGAAAATAATATCAAAAAATCTACCATCAGGTTTGTAACCAACAATTCCGCCATACAGCGAACCGGCAAAATCAGTTAATGTAAATCCACCAAATACATTAAAATTACCTTCTTTTGTAAGCACCATCCTTTTTTGTGAATTGGTATAAAAACTCAAATCTGCATAATTATTACTACCTAAACGACTGGTTGGAGATAAGTCATTTCCCCCTTCCGCGTATTTTTGACCCGGCTGAGCGAAAATAAAATTATTGCAAAGAAACAGGGAGGCTATTAAAAATATTTTACCCCCCCCAATGAGTTGTTTAACAGTCTTTTAAAGGTTTTCATAATTTTTATTTTTTGAGTTAATATTTAGGCGATAAAGTGATTATTTATAATTACTTTTATTGTTACGAAAGAAGAATAAATAAGGTTTTGATTTGTTACAGATTTTTATTAAAAGTTTCAAACACCAAGCCATTATCGCTTTTATATATCTGCGAGCATCTGCGCAATCTGCGGGAGAATTTTTCCCGTGGATACCACTGATTTTAGCGGATTGATACGCGTTTATCTTAAAAAATCTGCTAAATTCATAAAGCCATAGGCAGTATCAGCGTTCCATTTCAGACAGAAGCCTAAAGTCTGATTTTTAACTTTATTTTTTTAAATATTTTATCGGAAGACAACATAGTGTTATCATCAGCAGAACAATTAATAATATGAAAACTTTTATCAGTTTTTTGAATATTAATATAAACTTGTCTTACTTTATTCTGAAAGTCTAAATCTTTTTCGTGAATATCATTTTTGCCCTTCAGATATATACGGTCATCTCCTTCTCTTTGCGTTTTCAGATTTTTTGCCGTAAATTCAAAAGGCACATCAAGAAACAGGTTGATGTCAGGCTTAGGAATTTTATAATAATCATATTCGAGAGAAAGAATCCATTTTCTAAGCTCCTCAGATTTAATTTTATTCTCTGTTTTTGCACACTGAAAAGCAATATTTGAATTCACATATCTGTCCACAAGAACAAAATAACCCTCATTTAACCATGATTCAATCATTTCTTTTGACTGATGACGATCGCCGGCATATATTAATGCAACAAGATATGGATTTACCTGATTCAACTCACCAAAATCGCCCCGTAAAAAACCGGAAACCAATTCTCCAAAGTATGGAGCATCAGTGCGGGGAAAATGTAAAAACTTGTACTTTATATTATTTTGTTCAAGATGTTTACAGAAAAGTTTTATTTGTGTCGATTTACCTGCCCCATCCAGTCCTTCAAGAACAACAAACCGGTTTTTCAAAGTATGATTCATCTTTTGTATATTTGAAAAAAATATCACTGGCTTATGATGGTTAAAGATACTATTTTTCAAAAGAAAAAAAATCTCAATTGCAAAGGAAAATTACTCGATTTTTCAACACCCCGCATTATGGGAATTTTAAATCTGACTCCCGATTCTTTTTACGATGGAGGGAAGAACAAGTCAGTTTCTGATGCAGAGAAAAAAATATCTTTAATGTTTGCTGAAGGAGCTGATATCATTGATATCGGAGCAGTCTCTACCCGCCCGGGCGCAAAACCTGCTGATAAAAAAACTGAGCTTTCCAGATTAATTCAGGTAATGGAACTGATTTTAAAAAAATTCCCTGATAAAATATTTTCAATTGATACATTCAGGGCAGATGTAGCTAAATTAGCTGTTGAAAAATATGGTATCTCAATAATAAATGACATATCTGCAGGAAACATGGATAATAAAATGCACGAAACAGTTGCATCATTAAAAGTTCCCTATATTATTATGCATATGCAGGGAACACCAGAAAACATGCAGGTAAATCCGGAATATAAAAATGTGACAAATGATACAATTTTATTTTTTGCAAATAAAATCAAAGAACTGAAAAATTATGGTATTAATGATATTATCATTGACCCCGGATTTGGATTTGGAAAAACTGATGAACATAATTACCGCCTCATGTCAGAACTCGACAATTTTAAATTATTTGAAAATTTAATCATGGTAGGTATAAGCCGCAAATCAATGATCAATCGAATATTAAAATGCGACCCTTTGGATTCACTAAACGGAACCACTGTACTGAATACTGTTGCGCTGCTAAAAGGGGCGGATATTCTCAGGGTTCATGATGTGAAAGAAGCAAAAGAATGTATTGCAGTTTACAATAAATTATCCTCTTTTAATTAACCTGGCACGAACTTTTTCATCTTTTAGTTCTCTTATTGCATCATGCGCAATCCATTTTGAACTTTTATCATTTTTCAGTAATAATTCTTCGCAAAGATCAATCATC
>JBDRPR010000430.1:0-5781 GCA_043826845.1 Bacteroidota bacterium | reverse complement strand
TTATTCGATAAGAATACCTTCCTCAGATTTTTGCTTTAAAAATTCAGAACCTTTTCCGAGCCCACATGCATTAATCCATACTTCTTTAGCTTTTTCCTTATCCCCTTTCTGATACAAAATATCTCCATAATGTTCCATTATTAATGCACTTCCTTTGCCTCCGTGTTCCAATGATTTATTGATTATCTCCAACGCTTTTTCATATTCTTTTCTTTTATATAAAACCCAGGCATATGTATCAAGGAAAGTAGAATTATCTGGTTCTAATGAATTGCATTTTTGTGTCATTTCCAAAGCTTTATCTAGTTTTTCGTTGCGAAGTGATAAAAAATAGCTGTAATTATTCAATACGTATTTATCATCTGGGTCTAGTTCCAGAACCTTATCAAAGTATTTGTCTGAATTTTCATGCTCCTGTTTTTTATTATATGCTTCAGCAAGATAAGTATAAAATTGTCCTTTTAGTTGTTTATTGTCTTCGGATAGTTCTGTTCCAATTAATAAGCTTTTAATTGCCTCGTCATAATCCTTTTGTCTTGTGGCGGCAATTCCGAAGAAAAGATATAGATTTGACTGGCTTGGAAAATATTCCAGTGCTTCTTTGCTTTCGTCGTACATGTCTTTAAAACGATTCAATCTGCTTTCAATAAAAAGCAATTGCTCCCAAATCAAATAATTGTTTTTAACTAATTCAGTAACACGTTTATATTTTTCACGGGCTTCTTTGTATTTTTCATCTTTAATTAGAAAATCTCCATAAACAGCAATTGCTTTTGGCTCTTCGGGATGTTTTTTTTCAAATATTTCAAGCAACTCATAAGCCTGCTCACTATTTTTCGTCCCTTTTTTTGATGAAGTATAATAAGTCAGTATCATTTTTACCTTTAAATCCAAGCTTACATCACTACTCTTAAATGCAATTTTAAGCTCATCGAAAGATTTATCTGGTTGATCTGTTATTCGGTAATATTCAGAAATTGATAAATGTGCTAGTCCATTATTTGGATCAATTTGAAGAAGTTTGGTGTATATTTCAAGAGCTTTGTCATATAATTTGTTTGAAACATAAATCTCAGCCAACAATCCATAATATCTTGGTTCGTATGGGAACAGCTCTATTAGTTTATTTAGCTCATCATAGGCTTTTTCTTTTTCATCAAGAATCATATAAAGACGTTCTTTTGCAAGACTAAGTTCTTCGTTGACACCAATTTGGGTTTCAAGATCATTATATATTTTAATTGATTCATTATATTTTTTTTCAGAAGACAACAAGTCTGCATAATCTAGTTTCAAATCAATTTTTCCAGGGTATTTTTTCACCATATTTTTATAAATTGTCATGGCTTTTTCAACCTGATTGTTTTTTTCATATAATGCCGCCAATAACAATTGATACCATATATTATCAGGATTTATTTTTACAGCTTCTTCTACAAGCGATTGTGCCGTAATCATATCTCCCTGTGATATATATATATTTGCCAATTCATACATGGATGCTGCACTTTTTTTGTTTAACTGGATACATTTTGAATAATATGCAGCTGCATCGGCATAATTGCCTAACATTTTATGTTTGTTCCCTTCCATAAAAGCATAATCAAATTTCAAATCACCCGCTTCGGATTTAATATTTTTATCAGTGGTTGTTTTCGCTGATTTTTTGAAAATATTACACGAATTGAACGTCAGTAATAAAATTAAAAAGATGATATTAATAATATATTTTGTCATTATTTCTATAGCAATCCGGTGCAAAAATCCCCAATATTTAAATCCGATGCTTTTCCTTCAAATTTTACAAAATTTCCGATCATAGAATTATCTATTATCGCATTTTTTATTATTGAATTTTGCTGAATTATACTGTTTTTTACAATTGAATAATTAATTTCAGTGCCCTTTCCAATAGAAGAATGAGGCCCGATTACCGAATTTTCTATTTTTACATTATCATCAATAAAACATGGTGGAATAATCACGGAATTAAGGATTTGTGATTTCGTGGAAATTAATTTTTCGTCTTTATGATTTTCGAGAATTCTTTGATTTGCATAAACTGTAGCATTTTTATTTCCGCAATCAAGCCACTCAGAAACAAAGGGAGCTGCAAATTTCAATCCTTTGGATTTCATGGTTTCCAAGGCATCTGTAAGTTGATATTCTCCGTTCACAATGACTTTATTATCTATTAGTTTTTTTAATTCTTCGCGAAGAATTTCACCTTTTTTAAAGTAATATATTCCAATGATTGCCAAATCAGAAACAAATGTTTTTGGCTTTTCAATAAATGATGAAATTTTGTTATCGGAGTCAATTTTGACAACACCAAAAGAAGAAGGATCAGTAACTTTTTTTACCCATATACTTCCGTCTTCACTATTGTCTAAAATAAAATCTGCTTTAAAAAGCGTGTCAGCAAAAGCAACAATAATATTTCCTGACAAGGAGGGTTCAGCGCAATAAATTGCATGACCGGTACCTAATGCTTCATCCTGATAATATATTGAGGATTTTGCCCCAAATGTTGATGCAATATTTTTCAGATTTTTTTCAACTTCATCGCCAAAATGTCCTAAAATAAAAGCAATTTCCTCAATTTTTTGAGGCGAGACTTTCGCAATTTCTTCAATCAGCCACTGTACTATAGGTTTTCCTGCAACCGAAATTAAAGGTTTTGGAACGGTCAGAGTATGAGGTCTCATACGCTTGCCGATACCTGCCATTGGAATTATTATTTTCATGAGTAAAAATTAGTTATTTTCTGTATGTCCAAATCTACCAGCAACACTTCCTATTTCAAGTAATTCAACAATTTGTTCCCATTTTATCGTTTCGAGTTTTGAAATATTCATCTGACAAATTCTATCTCCGTCAATAACAATAAAATCATCTTTTGATAAATTCACCGGAATTACTCCTATTGCTTCATGATAGTCTGCATCAATAGTTCCGGGTGTATTTAATACTGAAACGCCTTTTTTAAAATCCAGACTGCTTCTTGATCTGATTTGAGCTTCACATCCTTCACGTGATTCAATAAATAACCCTGTTGGAATTAAAGCCCTATATAAAGATTTTAATACATCTGGTTCAATAATATCGGTACGAAGATCCATCCCCGCTGATAAAGCAGTGTTATAGTCCGGCAAAGAATGTTTCGAGTGATTTACGATTTTTATGGTCATTGTTTAATACAATAATTGTAATTTAATTTTTCAATTTGCAAATTTACAGATTATTTTACAGTTTTTTAGTTTTGAATATAAATAGTCTTTCAATATATAACACAACTGTCAAAAATCCAAGAAACATCAAGGTATTTATAAAATACTGAAGAAATATTGAAGGATAATTAATGTATTTTGAAATAATGAAAATTATCAGCGATATAGCAAAATAGAAAAAGATCACTTTTATATTATATGGAACATAAAAGACTTTGTTGCCCCAAAAGTATGATATGGTCATCATTGAAAAATAACAGAAAAAAGTAGCCCAGGCCGATCCCGTATATCCGTATATCGGAATTAGTACCACATTAAGAATGATTGTCAAAACAGCTCCGAATAAAGCTATATATGCACCATAACGGGTAAGATTATTTAGTTTGTACCATATCGACTGATTATAAAAAATGCCAAGAAACAAATTAGCAAGCAACACAACGGGGACAATTTTTAGTCCTTCGTGAAAAGCGGGTCCTATAAAATATTTTACAACATCGATATACAGCACAACTCCAAGGAATATTATCAGACCGGTTATGATAAAAAATTTCATTACATCAGCATAGGTTTTTTTCGAGTCTTTTTCTTTTGCTTGCGAAAAAAAGAATGGTTCGGCGGCATAGCGGAACATTTGAACAAATATGGTCATTAAAACAGCCAGTTTGTAATTTGCTCCATAAATTCCAACTTGTTCCATGGGATTCATATCGGCAGGAGTTAGATATTTCAAAAATATTTTATCTGAAACTTCATTGACCATCCCTGCCAAACCGACTATCAATAAAGGAAGTGCATACCATAACATGTTTTTTAGTAACCGGAAATCAAATGCAAAACTGATTTTTAAAATATCAGGCAATAATAATATTAGTGTAACTCCGGTAGCTATCAGATTGGAAATAAAAACATATTCGATTCCTATATGTTGTGTTTTGGCAAGAACAAGATAAAAATAGAAATTCAATCCAATATTGACACTGATGTTTGCAATTTTTATTAATGCAAATTTCAATGCTTTATTTTCATGTCTGAGTTTGGCAAAAGGAATTGAAGTAAAAGCATCCAGTCCGATAATTATTGCCAGATATAAAATATATTCTTTATTTGCCGAGTATTGAATGGCGTCTGCAATTTGTTGTTTAAATATTGCTGCAAACGACACAAAAAGAACGGTAGAGAAAAATAATGAAAACATTGAAGTGCTGAAAACTTTTTTCGTATTTTTCTCACTTTCGGCAAACCTAAAAAATGCGGTTTCCATACCATAAGTCAGCAAGACCAGTAAAAATGCGACATAGGCATATAATTCAGTTACCGAACCATATTCACCTTTTAAAAATATACGTGTATAAAAAGGGGTCAACAACAAATAATTTAGTAAACGGGGAACAACAGTCCCCAGACCATAAATTGCCGTTTGTCCGAATAGTTTTTTTAATGGATTCAACCCTGAAATTTTAATAACAAACCTACACAAATTTTCTTAAATTTACAGACACCAGATGAAAATTTATGTAAGTTTCATGCCTTGAGGAGCAGGTATGCTTCTGATTAATAATAGAAATTATGAATTCAGGGCAGTGAATTCTTTTATCTTTGCATAGAATTCACTGCTTATGCAAAAGAGCCTGAAAGCATTTTCCGTATAATAATCGGGAGAACCTCTCTTTTTTTGTTCTTTTTGCAGAAGCTAAAAAGAAAGAATAAAAAAGTCAGGTAGTGGTTTATTATATCAAATTCACATTATTTTATAAATAGTAATATTATTTTTATATTTTTGACTGAAATCGTTAATAAATCATTGTTTTAACCCTAAATCATATGTTTATGCTTAATTTTAAAATAATTGCATCGCTTATTTTTATATTCTCAACTGTTTTATCCTTTTCCCAGGAACAAAAGGAATCTCCATTTAATGTTGGAGCAGATCTTATGAGCAGATACGTCTGGAGAGGTACAGATTATGGCACATCACCCAGCATACAGCCGACATTAGAATACAATAAAAAAGGATTTGTGATAGGCACATGGGGGGCTTTTACAACAAATATCCCAGGAAATCAGGAAGTGGATATTTACATGAATTACACATTTTTAAAAGAAATGGTAACTGTTTATGTTACAGATTATTTTGTTGCCGATGAATTAAGTAAAAAGAACAATTATTTTGAATATAATGATACATTGACAGGACATATTTATGAAGTTACTATAAGTTTCAATGGTACAGAAAAATTGCCGGTTTCATTATTAATCGCGTCAAATATTTATGGAGCAGATGCCAGAAAAACAGACGGAAGCATTCAATATTCTTCTTATGCTGAAATCAATTATGCATTTAAACACCTGAATGTTTTTGCCGGATTCAATATTGTGCAACCAAACCGCAAATTAGGTGAGACTGGTTTTTATGGAGATTATGTTGGTTTTGTAAATATTGGATGTGAAGCATCAAAAGAAATAAAAATCACTGATAATTATTCATTACCGTTATCAGTTTCATTTATTACAAATCCTCAATCAGAAAAAGTTTTTCTGGTTGTAGGTG
>JBDRPR010000429.1:0-12134 GCA_043826845.1 Bacteroidota bacterium | reverse complement strand
AAAAGAAACTTACTAATTATTTACAATGTTCATTTATAATATCATAAGAATTTTGAAGTCCCAATTCTCCTGCTTTATTTAAATCAAGGCACCCGTTGTCTTTTTCTTTCTGTCCTTTAAGAACTTTTGCATACCCTCTGTAATAATATGCTGAATTATACTCAGGGTCAATTTCAATAGCTTTAGTAAAATCAGGAATTGCTTCAGCGTAGTTTTTAAGTTGAAAATTCGCATAAGCTCTCTCAAAATATACATATTTACTATTTAATCCATGCTCAATAGCTTTTGAAAAATCAGAAATTGCGCTTTTATAATCCTCTAAGTTTGATGATTTCACACCACCTCTTTCGAAATATGCTTCTTTAAAATATATATCAAGCTCAATTGCTTTTGAATAATTGGCAATTCTAATACTATCTGATTGGTCACTAAATTTTCCTCTGGCATAATATGCTTCTTTAAAATTCGTGTCAATTTCAATTGCCTTTGTAAAACTCTCCCATGCTTCACGTTTTGTGTCATAATTATCATACAACTCCATTCCTGTTTTATAATATTCTTCAGCAGATTGACTAAATCCTGAAGCAACAAATAGTATTGCGATAATGTTACAAATTGTATTTTTCATCATATAATAATTTATTTCAGTTGTATGATAGCCTGCCCCGCTCAAGCGGGGGAACTTCCATGTTTATGATTATTATATTATTGTGTTTGTGAATCTTTATCCATGGAAGTTTCATAATATTCATTATTTTCATTAAAGAAAGTTAAATATTAATATTTGAGTCCACTCCGAAATGTCATAAACTGAATTTCAGCGACTTTTTGCCCTTAATCCCCTAATGGGAAGTCGCTAAAATGAGCCACCCTTTAGTCCCTGATAGCTATCTGGAAGAGTAAAGCGAACTTTCAGAAAAGAGACTTTTCGGAGTACATTCATATTTCAAAAATAATGCTTTAAAATTAATATGGGAAATTTTTTTTACCTGAATTTACGCATCAAAAGGAAGGTTATTTACCCATGCACTCGCTTTCAGCGACATTGCCTGCCTGATGGTTTACCTGCTTATTAGGCATGGCAAGGCAGGTTCGACTTGAAAATTTCATTTCGTAAACTCATGCAATTTAAGTCTCACAAATAAAATTTGTATAGCAATAACTAAGGCAATCATAAATTTTTATAATACAATATTGAGGAATATAATGTAAATATATTACATTTGCTTTTAACTAAAAAAATTTAAATGTAATTAAATGAGATCTGTAAAATTAATTATAAGCATTATTATATCTACTGCATTGTTTTTCAGCTCAATAAAGGCGCAGGAGTCAGAAATTCTCATGAGTGAAAAATGCTCATACAAAGCATACTACTCTCCAATATTTGAAAAAAACGGGAAACTGACTGTGTGTTTTAAGATAATATGTAATTCGACTATTAATTGTAGTTTCGATAATAATGATATATCTGTTACATATGAATATTTAAAATCCAATATATGGGAACCAGTTAAAACAGAAATATTTAAATGTGACGAATGGTCTAAAGATCTTGAGATTGGTAATTCAGAGACCAATCCACAAAAAAAATTCAAAATAGTTAAAATAAATGACATATACCTTTCGTCTGATTCAAAAGAATTTTCAGGAAAAAATGATCTGCAGAAGAGTAAATTTCTCATTGAGTTAGATAAAATTCTATCCACATATTTAACTGAATGTGAAAAATTCAAAAAAACAGACAGTTTATTATGGCAGATTAAAAATGATGAAACAGAAAAAGGTGATGTCAAAGCCAATACATGGGAAATTATTAATTCCGCATGGAATAATCAGCAGAGAAAATGTGAAGAGGAAAAAAATATTCCGGAAGTTAAGAAACCCGGAAATATTTCCAACGAGCCTGGATCATTTAAAGATGTAAGAGATGGTAAATCATATAAAGTTGTTAAAATTGGCAATCAGTTTTGGATGGCTGAAAACCTTTCTTTTCGTATCGATAAAGATTGCTGGTCATATCAGGATGACACCTATAATACTCAACACTATGGGTTGCTTTATAATTGGGAGGCTGCAAATAAGGCATGTCCGTCAGGGTGGCATTTACCTTCAGATGCAGAATGGACAAAACTCACTGTTTTTTTAGGGGACAATGCATCATATATGCTCAAAGAAACTGGAAATAAGCATTGGACAGACACTAACGAAGGAGCAACTAATGAAACGGGGTTTTCTGCCATTCCTGGAGGAGGGAGAAATGATCAGGGACAATATGGCAATCTAGGAGTATCAGGTTTCTGGTGGAGTTCGACAGAATACAATAATACTACGGCATGGAGCAGAAATCTTAACCACGACAAAAACATTGTCGGAAGTAGCACTTATATGAAAAAAAATGGATTTTCTGTAAGATGTATTAAAGATTGATCAAAATTCAATTAATACAATTTTTAACTGAGCGATAATGATACAATAATAAATATATAAAAGACATGAAAAAATTTAAACTATTATTAACTATGGCAGTAATGTTACTCATAGCAGGATGTAATAAATATGAAGAAGGACCATATTTCTCGGTATTGACAAAAAATGCCAGAGTAACAGGAGAATGGGAATTGGTTGAATATAATAATATCCAGTCCACTTCAGACGCTACAAGCACTTATACATTTGATGGAAATATGATGACATTTTCAGGAAAATATTATAATGGGTGGGAATATATTGACACAACATTCAGTAATCCATATAGTCTGAACGTTACAATAGAAGGGGACGGAACATATGAGTGGAACTCAACAGAAAATGGAGCTATTTATAAAAGAAATTCAACATGGACCTGGCTAGATGGAAAAACAGAGAAAGAACAATTATCATTTAAGCTAAACGGAAATTATATCATTCAGAAACTTTCAAATAATGAAATGATTTTATTTACATTTAGTAACTATGAAAACAACTCCGGAGGAAGCTTCTATTTTAGTAATTCAGAATCAATATATACGTTTGAAAAGAAGTAATTTGTGCAGACAAATATTTCATTTCAATACAACTCTTGAAACATAAACCCAATAGACAGTGATAATTTTCACTATATATAATCCTTTGGATAGTGTAGAAAGGTCATTTTAATAAATCAGGACTTTCTTTCACCATCCTTACTTTTGGTAAATCAATTTAAAACCTTTCGATATTCCCCATTGTCTGTTATTTTGATAAAAATCTCAAGTAAACAAAATCAATGAATTTATAAGCATAGAGCGAGTTTACCTGAATCTATTTCTCTGTAAAGCAAATTTGTTATTATACTTTCAGTATGCTATTGAAAAATAAATTGTAAATTGCGACACAAACTGAATCAAACAGAGGAATTAATCATGAAAAAAAAAATTGTCATACCGTGCGTTTTAATGATTTCCTTATTTATCAAGATTTCTGCTCAACAGGTAAATGGAGTTGTTATTTCTGACACCAGCAATATAAAGGTTGTCAAAGTATGGGGGAATCATTATGAACGCGGATTTGCATACGGCTATTTATGCAGTGAGGAGATATATACTGTATTTCATAATTATATTCTCCCCAATTATGGGACATTGCTTCCTATTGCAAAAGCATTAATCGGCAATCCGGGTAATTTCACTATAGACTCAATTTATATAACCGAGGGGAAAGCCATGGTTGACGGACTCGCCGCAGCAGGTGTGGATACCACCGATATTTCCTACCTCGATTTATTCGCAATTAATTTCATGACAGACCTTCAGGGTTTTTATTCTTTCAAGGGTGGTGTGCAGAATTGCTCAAGCCTTATGAACTGGGGTGAAGCCACAATGGGTACAGACCTGAACGGAAAGTCAGTAATTGCCCATCATCTGGATGCCACTTCCCTTGCGAGTGTAATAACTGCCAATCAGGTAGTGATTATCCATATCCCTTCCGAAATTGATGAACAAGCATGGATGCTGACAGGAACTGCAGGTCAGATGTCTGCTTCACAGGCATTAAACATAAAAGGTTTAACTGCGTTTTTAAATACCGTGGAAGGTTTCTCTGCTGAAGGAGGTAAAGGCTATGAGCCGGTAACCCTTGCCATTCGAAAAGGACTGGAACAAAAAGATTATAATAACGATGGTTTTGACAATGTGAATGACATCAGGGATGCCTTATCATCAAATACAAATGGTTATGCCAGTGGTTTTATAATTTGTACCCTGGCTCCTTCCACTGCTGTTGAAGACAGCCTGATAGCAATGGTCGCTGAGCTTACTCCTGAGTTGCCTTATACTACTTTCAGGTACAACAATTATCCTGACAGCATTGATGGTGATAATTTATATGCTGCCAATGATATGGTAAAAAGAAACGATGCACAGATATATTGTTCCAGATATCTTAATGTGAGCCAAGAAATCAATAATACTTACAGCGGACTAAACATCGGATCAGATGAAAATTGGGATATCATGAAATCAAAATCCATTCAGAGCACAAATCTTCAGTTTATTCAGGTGATTCCTGAGGAGTGTGTATTTAAAATGGCCGTTAGTCATAATGCGCATCCAGCCTACCAGTTTGCTCCCCAGGAATTTAATTTTTGCAATTTGTTTTTTCCGAATAATGTCCCGCAGTTAACAGCTGATTTGAAAAACATTCGCCTATTCCCAAACCCTGCATCAGACATCATTTATATTGAAGCAAAAAATTCCGCCGATAAATATAAAGTTGAAATATACAATATGCTAAATCAGATGATCTGGAGTAATGAAATTGAAAAAAAATCAGGCATTAATATTTCAGATTTTCCGAAAGGAATCTATCTGGCAAAAATTTCTTCTGAAAAGAATTCACAACTGATTAAATTTGTTAAACAATAGGTTTGGAAATTTTATTGTCACAGCAGGCAACGTCATTTTTTATTTTCAAATTCATTGCACAAATAAATTTGAGAACGGACAAACTAAAAATACTTAGAGCATCATTTTCAGTTCAATTTTTTACAAGAACTAAAGAGATATCGTAAACTAAATTTATGAAACCATATGGGACTCACAATATACTACAGCGGTCGTTTTAATCCTGAATTCTCCTTAATGGAAATGATAGAGGAAGTGAAGGATATATGTGAAATTCAGCAATGGAAGTATAAAATAATTAACAAAGAATTTCCTATCCTGCCATTTCCTGATGAATACAACGGAGAAATTTATGGAATGTGTTTTACACCACCGGAATGTGAAACTGTGTCTCTGGAATTTCTTTCGAATGGCAGAATGAGTGGCAGCCATCTTTTACATTTTTATGGAAGTTCTGAGCATGAAAAAGAAAAAGAATTTCTTTACATGCCATGACTAAAACCCAGTTTGCCGGATACGAGGTTCATGCACTGATTGTGGAGATATTCAGGTACATCAGTAAAAAATACCTGCTTGACTTCAAAATGGACGATGAAGGCCATTACTGGGAAACAAATGATATAGATGTTCTGAAAAAAAGATTCCGAGTGTACGATAGTCTTCTTGATAACTTTTGTCTTGGACTGCAGACTATGCCTGTGAAGAAAGAAGAAAGCATGGAGGAATATCTAATAAGGGTGATGCAAGAGGTGCAAAAAAGAAAAACAAAAAATAATTAGTCTGCAAACAAGAAAGATCATAGAACTCTTCAATGTCCGTACTCACATCTTTGCATCCCGCTGCAAGAAGATCGGAAAAAGCTGATAATTTCGCTCAGTATGGCTTTTTATTGAAAATCAGTTTTTATAGGATTGTCTTCGGCGATCCTTTGGGGGTTGATTAAAATAAAACCCGGCATTTCATGCCAGGTTTTTTCATTGTCGGGGTAGTAGGATTCGAACCTACGACCCCCTGCTCCCAAAGCAGGTACGCTAGCCGGACTGCGCCATACCCCGATTAATCGCCGAAGTGTTTGCTTTAGCGATTTATTATGTTTATTAAAGAACCTTCTTAATTATTATCTAAAAAATTTGACCTCTATTATTTTGGAGGCACAAAAGTAATCAAGATTTTCAGATATACAAAATTATTTATCTTTCTTACTTTTTTCTTTTCTTAAATTCTGCCAAACCATCATCAAGAAATTTTATAAAATTATCCACATCCAGATCATAAGCTTTGGGCTTCGCCAGCAAATTAATTTTAATATGATCAGGATCATTAATATCTCCCTTATTGTCAAGAAGAACATAATACGGCTGTGCATTCATATTGAAATTTGAAATTTGAAAATCAGCATATTTTTTTCCAATGGATTTTTTTAATTTGCCATCATATTTCGAAACAATCCACTCGCTTTCATCCATAGTTGTCTTGTCATCAACATATAAAGCTACTACAATAAATTCTTCCCTGAGTTTTTTCAGAACTCTGACATCTGACCAGACATTTGCTTCCATTTCACGACAATTTACACATCCATGACCTGTAAAATCAATAAAAATGGGTTTGTTTTTTTCCTTGGCACAAACCAGCGCCTGTTCATAATCAAAGTAGCCTTTTAAACTATGCGGAAGATGTAAAAAGTCAGAATATTTTGGCTTAACACACAATCCATCATCAGCGGATTCTGCATTCTCTCGGATAATTCTTTGTAAATCAAAATCAAGTGTTTGTTGAGGAGGCATATAGCCTGATAAAAGTTTTAACGGAGCACCAAACATTCCGGGAATCATATAAACTACAAATGCAAATGATGCAACTGCCAGCATAAGGCGAGGAACTTTAATATATTTCATATCAGAATCATGTGCAAATTTTAGTTTTCCCAACAAATACAAACCCATCAAAGTAAAAATCACTATCCATAAAGCAAGATAAACTTCCCTGTCCAGTATTCCCCAATGGTAAGTCTGATCAGCTATGCTAAGGAATTTAAGACCGAGTGCAAGTTCAATAAATCCCAGTATTACCTTTACAGAATTCAACCATCCTCCTGATTTTGGCAACTTATGCAGCCATCCCGGAAAAAATGCAAATAGTGTAAATGGTATCGCAAACGCGATCGAAAATGCAAGCATTGCAAATATAGGTTCAAATATTTCTCCCTGAGCTGATTTAACCAGAACAGAACCAACAAGTGGACCAGTGCATGAAAAAGATACAAGAACAAGAGTTAATGCCATGAAAAAGGCTCCCAAAACACCTCCTTTATCTGCCTTTGAATCAGATTTATTAACAAGTCTGCTTGGAATAACAATCTCAAACATCCCTAAAAATGAAAAAGCAAAAAGGACAAATATTATAAAGAAAAGAATATTTGGTATCCAATGAGTACTTAACCAGTTAAAAATATCAGCTGTAACAGTTTTACCTCCTACAAAATATGTAATTAAGATAATTACAGCAATTGGAATAGTATAAAGAGCTACGATAGATATCCCATATACACTTGCCTGAAAACGTCCTCTTGCTTTATTCTCACTTCCTTTCATAAAAAATGAAACTGTCATAGGGATCATTGGAAAAACACAGGGAGTAATCAGAGCTGCAAATCCCCATAGAATGGCCTCAAGAATTACACTCCAGATAGACCTGCCATCATCCTGAAAATCTGTTTCGCTAATAATCGTCTGGTTTGAATTATTTGTCACAGATACTGTATCTTCTATAAGAGTCAGATTTGAATCAACATTGTTTTCACTAACAGATGTGTCAACAATAACATTATTTTCAACCTCATTTGTTTCTGCAACCGGAACAATATTAAAACTGAAATCTTTATATAACGGGACACAGGTTTCATCATTGCAGACCATATAAGATATCTCTCCTGAAACAATCAGTGATTTATCTGATGATATTTTAATTTTCTGTTTAAATGTCTCCTTCTTATCAAAATATAGAACATCCATCTGGAATGCTTCTTCCCAACTGGATTTTGGAGCAGGAATTTCTGAAGCCTTTCCAACTAATTCGAAACCATTTGTATTTGCATATTCAAAAGCAGTAGGCAAAGGCCCTCCGTCTTTAACAAACTGGGAGTATAAGTGCCATCCTTCATCAATTTTTGCCTTATAGACCAGATTATATTCTTTTTCAGATATCTTTTCTACAGAATATGTCCATTTAACAGGGTCAAGTAACTGGGAATTTAAAGATAAGTTTATTGTAATAAATAAAATAAGTAATATTCCAATTGTCCTCATAAAATTCTATATTAATATATATAAAACGCAAAGATATATATTTTGATATGGTCATTTTCATATTGAGAAGTTTTATTTGAATCATGTAGAAGGATACCTGAATTACATGTGATATTCAATAGACAGTATATAAACACTTTAAAAATAATGATGGGGTTTTATCGTATAGTGATTAATGTGGAATAGTATACAATACTTCAAACCGGTAAAGTCGAAAGACTGAAGTTAATAAAAGATACTTATATGAATGAATCTCCAGCTTTTCCTGTTTTGTGCGCCACATCGACGCCCTAAATAACCATATTTGGTTATCAATTATTTATGAATTTAAATTTTGCATTTTGGGTATCCCATTGCACAAAACAGGAAGTTGATAGGTTGAGCAACTAGTTTGGGAGTAAATATTTGGTCATAGGGAAATACAATCAACCAATAACTATATACTTAACAAGCAGCCCACCCCTTCAACTATTTACTCATGTTTCTGAGTTATCGAAAATCAAGATAATTGTAAATTAAAACCAATTTTTAGATTTGGCAATATGCGTTGCTGTTTTTTAATTAGTCCTTGCAAGAAAACTCAGTGTCAGATAAGAAAACGTCAAGAATGAGGCTTTCGCAGTTTTGAAAATCAGGAGTTTACTGGTGTAAATGACTGTTTTCAAAACAAGAGTAACGAAATTATTGGCGTTTTCTTGCTGACACTAATTAATTATAACAGGTTTACTAATTTTATTATTTTCTGTTTGCATTATCAGATAATATATTCCTTTTGCCAGATAAGAGTCGGAAATACAAATTTTTTGTTGATAATCAGTTAATGTGATTTCTTTATTAATAATTACCTGTCCTAAAATATTTGTTAATTCAATTTGATATTTTTTACCGGGAATTCCTTGTAAAAAAACATCAACTTTTCCATCTGAAGGTGATACCGGTATAATGTTTTCATCGTGATTGTCTGTAAGACAATTTAAGCTAATAATATTTGAGTAAGTATATTGCCCATCTGTATCAGTTTGTTTTAATCGGTAATAATTTGTTCCGTTAAATGGGATATTATCTATTTCTGAATAATTTTGTATAGAGTTACTGTTTCCCTGGGATGGCACTTGTGAAATAATGATAAAGTTTTCACCATCAAAACTTTTTTCTAATGTGAAATAATCATTGTTATGTTCGCTTGCAGTTTTCCAGATTAAATTATTTGAACCATCTTTACATATAGCTTCAAAACTTAACAATTCTATTGGCAATGGGCTTATTGTGCTGCCCAAAGTTATCTTATAAGTTAATAAAGAATTAGTTGATGTTGAAGATGCAACATAATTTGTAACCGTACTCGAACCAGTTGTTGTACATGGCGTCCAATATTGTGCTACACCTGTCTGAATCCATTGAAACATTTCTAAGTTTGCTTCATTAGCTGACTGGGCACCTAATTCTGCATCAAAATAATTAAAGCTATTAATAATTACATCCGACTGAACCGTTGGTTGAATTTCGTAATAACGATTTATACCGTAGTTTCCTGTATATGTGCCACTTCCCTGCAAGCTTTGATGCCCACGAATAATAACTGTACTGCCCAATGCTGCTTTAGCTGCAGGTGTAAAATCAAGTCCCAAATTAGCAACATTTCCACTTGGATCATTTCGTGTAGTTGTAATTGTACCTGTTCCGTTTCCTTCAATACCCAAGCCATCAGTAGAACGAATACGCCTGGTTTCGGTTTCTCCTCCGGTAATACTTGCTGAACTACCTAAAGTCACCTGATAATCTTTCAGATCAAAATAACCCAGTGACATTTGCAAAGCAGTATTCACGGAAGTATTTACGCCTAAATTAACAGAGGCAGAATTATTAATTTGTAAATTATTAAAAGTAGTTTCTGATGAACCGGAAATAGTTTGTATGGCAGAACCGTCAAAGTTAATAGTACCTGTGGATGCAGTAAATGTTCCATCATTCACCCAATTTCCACCAATATTATGAGTATAATTACCTGCGGCAAATGTTGCAGTTGTGTTTATAGTTAAATTGCGTGAAGCAGTAAATGTACCCCCTGCAGTTTTAGTCGAATTATTGGAAAAAGTAATGTTGGCATAATCAGATCTTGCCGTAACAGCCTGAGCCAAAGTAGAATTATATTCAATGGTTGATATAGTCCCTAATGAAAATGCGGGGGAGTTAGCCGAGCTGAGCGTAGTTGTAGCAGTGCCACTTAATCCGTTCACATTTGCTGTTATTAAAGTTCCTTTTATATCAAATGTAACAGGGTTTGCAGTAGTAGATAACTGATATGTTCCGCAATCTAATATGCTTCCTGCATCGACATAAAATGGAGTACCTGTAACACCATTTTGAGTGCAGTTTGAATTTAATACTAGTGTAGTATTATTTGTAATACGTGTTACATTATATAAATAAGTTCCGGAGTTAGAAAAAGTTTGTGAAGCGCCTCCGTTAAAAATAAAACTATTCAAAGAAGATGGAGAATTGTTGGTAATTGTTCCGGCTGATTTATTAAAGTTGCCTGTAAAATTTGTAATAGAGGTATAATTTCCGCTGGAAGGATCCACGGATCCACCATCAAATGTTCCTGCGGACATAATAAAATTATTAACATTAAATGTCCTTGGAGTAGTTGTATTATTCATCCTGACAGTACCTATAGTAGAAATGGTAAAAGTGCCGACAATAGTACTGTTTCCACTAAAAGTATAAGTTCTGGCATAAGCTCCTGAAATAGTTAAATTTCCATAAATAATTCCCGGAATTGTTATATTTGCATTCACACTAAAAACTACAGTACTTGTTGGGTCACATATACATATAGTTAAAGTAGGTAATGTAGACCTGTTTATAGTAAGAGTAGCATTGGCATTAATACTTATTACTGTGCCCGCAAAAGTACGTAAACTTGGCACCGTAAAATCACAAGGATTTGTACCATCTCCCACATTCACCCCTGAACCTAACCCGCTTACCGTCCAGTTTGCAGCAATAGTCGGGGCAGGATTATTACGGATATTAAATCTCTGCCCTTGAGTCGTAAAATTTGCCGGAGTTGCTCCGCTACCATCAGGGTTTTGCCCCCATGTTCCAGTTACATTCAGATTACCTAAAGCTTTGGAATAATAGTTTGTCAATGCTACTACTGTAAATGCACTGGCAGTCACTGCATTTCCACAACCATCAGTAAAAGTAACATTACCAACTCCGACAGTTCCAGGTGCAACCGTACAGGTGATCTTTGTGCTGGTTACAACAACATTTGTAGCCAAAGTGCCGTTAACACGAACATTCGTTGCTCCCACTAAATTATTACCGCTAATAACGATATTGTCTCCAACGCCACCTGCAGTGGGAAGTGAAGAAACTCCGAATGCTGTTCTTATATCAAGCGATGCAGCTGTTGTTGCAATTACAAGGGAATTTGAAACTGTAATCGGACCTGTTTGTGCTCCTGCAGGTATTACAACATCTAATGAAGTTGCAGTAACGTTAAATGCAGTAGCAGTTACTCCTCCGGTAAAACCAATATCTCCAGCTCCCCCCGAACCAGCTAAAGCAGTTCCTGTAATAGTAATTGTCTGTCCAATACATACAACACCTGAAGGTATTCCTGTTGGTTGAGGAACTGCGGTTATATATGCATTTAATGTAAAATAATTTGCCGGACAAGCTACAGATGCAGCAAAATCTATCCAGACTGAAGTGCCGGTTGTTGTAAAAAAAACGTATTGTGTACCGGTACCTAATAAACCTGTTCCATTCGAGGTTCCCCATACAGTCAAAAAATCAGCGTAAACATCATAAACTATATACTCTGTTCCAGCGTCAACTGAAGCTTGAAAATATCGTGCAGTTCCGGAAGCTATAGGGCCATATAAAGTACCGTCACTTGGCGGAGTCTGAACAGCAACAGGTTCCTGAGTTGCATAGGTGCATTGTGCATTAG
>JBDRPR010000428.1:0-14753 GCA_043826845.1 Bacteroidota bacterium | reverse complement strand
GTACCACAAATTAAGAAACGGAAACAGCTGATAATGATGAAGTTGTTTCCGTTTTTGTTCTGTAGTGTTGTCGGTTTTGTGTACTTTGATATGATTTTAAACTTTTTTTTTATCAGCTTTTTATTTTACATTTGTTGAGTGGAAAAAATAGCCAATATAATGGTGGTTAGAAATTCGTTAGTGCAATAATTATTAAAAAATGAAAAGGTTAGTAATGTTTTTGTTTATTATTTTCTTTTTATCTATTAATGTTCATGCACAAATAAGAACTGTAAAGTATATTATTCCAGAGTCACAATTAACTTTAAAAGAAGGTATTTATTTTAGTATTAACGAATTTCTGAATAATGAACCATCAATAGCATCAAATTTTGAGATTATTAACAAAAACCCAGATTACTTTTTAATACCTGGCGAAATAGACAAATATTTTATAACCTATTATGATAGTCTTAATTTAAAGAAGGAATTATTACCTAATCAAATATGGGGTTACTTTAACGGTTTTGGTGTATTTGTAATAATAAACGACAAACCATATGAACTTAGGTTTTTAAATACAATCTCTATTGCTACTTATGAAAAATATTATGAAAAGAGTGATGCGATCAAAGCATTAGATTTTATATCAACTAATTACTATTCAGATGATATTTCTATGAAAATGAAATCATATTATTTGGATATTCGTAATGATGAAAGATACATATGCTCAAATGAAAGCATTGAGCAAATACTAACAGAAGATTATGAACTATATAATAATTTCAAAAATGATAAATTAATAAACAAAAGATATAGATATAGTGTGTATTTGGAAAAATTCAATGATTTGTATCCTTTAAAAATTGATAGTAATGGTATACATTTAAATAAATCTTCACTTATATTAGACTCAATTTCTGTCGAGTTCAAAGTAAATCAAGAAATAGAAAATTTAAATCAATATGAAAAGGAATATAATGAATCAAGTGAACAATTCTATAATTTATATTGCAATTGTATCAATAGTATTGATCAAAATTTGTTAAATATAAGCAAGAAACTTTCAGAATGTCAATTAATTGAACAACCAAAAATTGTTCAAGATAATATGTCTGATTTTTCTAATGGTTTAACTAAGTTTGTCCATTACAATTGCCCGAAATATTACAAATTAATTAGCATAATTAACAACGAACGATTTGGTAATATAGAGTTAATGAATAATATAATTCAAAATAAATCCAAATTAGATAGTCTGAATGCAAAAGACAGTAAGCTGTTCAACTTAACCAGTAATAAATCTGGCAGTTATTTTATTATTAATGATAGTCTAAAATATTATTATTCAAGTGATTCAATAGTAGCAGTGTCTAAACTTCATTGGATATCGAATTATGAATATCAAGAAATAATTATAAAGGACTTAATACCAAATGAGCCTCCTTATATGGGTGATGAGATTATTAATAAATTCATAGGATTTAATGAAAAATATTATGTCATATCGCAGGATTTCAAAGGTATTAAGAAAGAAATATTACTTTCAAAATATAAATAACAATTGCTGATAAATAATCTTCCCCTCCTTTTCGGGCAAACTCTGTACTTAAGAAACGAAACGAAATTTTCCCCAAACTTTTTTTTATCAGCTTTTTATTTTACAATTTTATCAAATTCATAATTATTGCGGAAATATTTTATTAATAAAATAATATAACTCTGATAACTTATTGTATATCTCATCATCAATATCCATAGGTCTGCCTCCGTTTACCAGAATACTATATTTTGCAGTATCTGTGATAATTGATAATGTATAGCCGGATTCTGAAATAAATCCACTTTCGTTTATAGGAAAGGTTTTTTTGTAATTCTGATACAAAGAAAGTTCTTGCATTTTTGTTTTAATGGCAGTAATTGCTGAATCATTCAGTTGTTTTTGATTGTGTTTTTCATCATTATCAGGATAACCATGATATTTATAATCGTAGTATAACACCCCTGATTTGAGAGAAAATGCTTTTGAATAACTGTGCGAATCTTTTGAACTTTCTCTATAATAGTCACTTAAAAAGAATGAGAATGATGTGTCCACTTCCGATAAAACACTAATATTTTGTGTGTTCGAATTTTTGCATGATGCAAGAATCATAAGAACGACGAGGAATAATAAAACATTTCTCATAGTTTTTTATTTTTAATTGTGTTAATAGTCAAACTTCAATGTTTTCCATAATGTTGAAATACTTCCTTTATTTGAAAAGTCATCAAATGACTTAATTTCTGATTCTTCGTTGGCAAACATCATTACAAAAACTCCATTTTCGTTATCAATGTCAGGCTCTACAATTAAACATTGTATCAGGTAATCACCAACAAATTCATTTTCAGGATTATTGATATTCCCCCTTGCCCTTAGCATATAGTAATTATTGCCATCAAAAGGTTTTTTGCCGATAAATATATCTGACAATTCAAATCCCATTTGTTCAAGCATAGGTTTAATGTCGTTCAAAATCTGCTTTGACAATTTATCTTTTAGAAGAGTATTTTTTTGAGTAGTGCTGTATCCCAATGAAATAGTCTCAGTTTGAATCTCTTTGTTATTCAGCTTCAGAAAATAGTTATAGTGATAATTCTGATTTCCTTCAATTGGAGGATCAGCAATTAAGTCAACCGGATATTTAACTGTGAATTCAGCTTCAGGCAATCCCATTTTCCTACAATAATCATTGTCAACTGAAAACACTTTTATTTCACCACAATTTGAAATGATTTGTTCCTGTTCCGGAGCATCATAATTGCAGCTAAAAGTACTTATCAATAAGGCTAAACCAATTATATTTTCAAATTTCCATTGCACCCTAATTCAATTAAAGCCATTTTTTTCTCCTAAATAATATGACCATTATTAATGCAATAATAATCATTACACCCCACATATAAAAATATCCGTATTTTAAATGAGTTTCAGGAAGAAAATCAAAGTTTGTTCCATAAACTCCGGCAAGAAATGTCAAAGGAATAAAGATCACAGAAAAAACAGTTAAAAATTTCATAATATCATTCAATTTATTACTAACCGTTGTATGATAAATACTGTGCTGATTTGAGAGAATTTCCCTGTAACTTTCCAATGAATCAATTGCATGAATATTGTTTTCCTGAAGTTCTTTTATGTGAACCAGTATTTTATCATTTATCAATTCTGAATCCATTTTCAGCATATTTTTAATTACATCCTGACAAGGATTAATTGACTTATGAATAAAAATGATTTCGCTTCTAAACCTGTTAATTTCTTCTAATATTGAGGTCTGTGTATTTTTCGTCAGCTTCTCATCCAATGATTCGATTTTTTCTCCAATTCGACCAATTATATATGAATAATTATCGAAAACTATATCAATAAGTGCAAATGCAAGGTAATCTGTTCCCGATGTTCTGATACGGATTTTGTTCTTTCTTATTCTTTCTCTCAGCGGATCAAAAACATCGCCTTTTTTTTCCTGAAACGAAATCAGTAAATGCTCTTTAACAATGATTACCAGATTTTCTGACAATACCTGGTCTTTTTGCTCATCATATTGAAGCATTTTAATTGATATATATATGCAATTACCATGTTCATATATTTTTGGTCTGGCATCTGTGTTCATTACATCTGAAAGAATCAGGGAATCCAATTCAAATCCTTTTGAGATTTCTTCCATAATTTCAATGTCATGCAAGCCATCTACATTTAACCATGATGTCGTTTTCGAATTATTATATTTTAGTGCTTCACTAATGCTCTTAAGTTCAAGTTCATTTAAATTATCCGGATCAAAATCAATAAGTCTTAACAACACAGAATCGGTTTTTTTCTTGCCTCTCAAATGGAATGCATCAGGAGACAATCCAATTTCTTCCTTTTTGGTCTTTATAAATCTAGCCATATAAAATAATTTTATACTTTTCTCTTTTAATTAAGTGTAAATGAATTTATAAAAGTAAAAAGATTTCTTAACAAAAATAATTTAATTTATTTTGCTGTGGACATTACGTAATATAATTACCTCATGGTGTGACGAAAAACTAAGATAATAAATAGGCGGAAAAATAGCCCTTAATTACTTATCAGCTTTTAGACAGATGCTTATAATTATTATTTTATTATGGTTACCGGCCCTGATTCATTGTGTTCAATTCCATAAATATCTTTAAAAATAGCCATCCATGTATAAATTCCTGTTTTGCAGATTTCAGTACCACCTTTTACTTTTCCGTCCCAGTGCTCATTAATATCACTGGTTTCAAAAATAGTCTCTCCCCAACGATCGTATATCAGAAGTTTAAAATTGTTTTCATCAATACCATGACCTGTAACAAAAAACTCATCATTATTAAGGTCATTATCAGGAGAAAAAGCTGAAGGCGCATAGAAAGTATATTCATCCCTGACAATAATAGTATTATAAATAGTGTCTCTACATCCGAATTCACTTTCCACCCTTAATTCAATATTATAAGTACCCACACTTGGTGCATACTGATGATAGGGACTAAAATTCAAAGAAGAATCACCATCTCCGAACATCCAGTGATAATTCACAGCACCTGTTGTCAGATTTTCAAAATACACAATGGGTTTTACAATGCTTACAACTTCAGGATTTGAAATAAATTTTGCAGAAGGAATAGGATAAACCGTTATCAGGTCTGCAATAGTTTTTGAATTTTTACAACCCTTTGCTGATGTAACCGTTAAACTAACGCTATAAACTCCATCCTGTTCAAAAATATGTTTGGGAACTTTGATCTCTGAAGTGTTAAAAGAATTGATATCTCCAAAATTCCAGTTATATGTCTGACTTTCATCCTGATTTATTTCAGCAAAATTTACAGTCAGAGGTTCGCAGCCATTGGTTGTATCAGGAATAAAATTAACCGGTGGCAAAGGATTTACGACAATATTTACTGAAGCAATATCTGTAGGTGAACCGCAATTATCAGCAGCTATTATTGAATAACTGATATCCCCTGTGGGATAGATTGTATATGGTGGCACAATTTCATTTCCATTATTTTGAAGTGTATATGTGTAATTTCCATTACCCCCTGTTGCTATTGCGCTTAAAATAACCGGATCGCCTGAACATATCTCATATTTGTTTGCAGAAATTTCGATTGAAACAGGTTCATAAACAAAAACATTAACATATTTTAATCCACTTTCGCATCCTTTTGAATCAATTACTTTAACACAATATTGTGTAGAAACAACAGGACTAACATCAATAGATGCACTACTTACACCATGACACCATTCATAAGAATAACCCGGAGTTCCACCAGTAGCAGCAGCGCTTAAAGTAGTTGTTTCTCCAATACATATCCAGTGATCCTGAGTAGCACTTACAGAAATCTGATCAGGGCTTTCAATGATTGTCGATATCTCAATACTACAACCATTTACATCTGTAATTGTTACAGAATAATTCCCTGCCGGTAAATTGTTAAGATCTTCTGAAGTAGCAGAATTAATCCATAAAAATGTAAACGGAGGACTGTTCCCTACCGGGACTAGATTGACAGAACCGTCAGATGCACTATAACATGACACATTTTCCGGTATGGTTTGCGCTTCCATCTCACCATAATAAACAGAGATACTGTCTATATCTGAACATAATCCATTAGAAACTGTAACAGAATAAATTCCCGATGACCCTGCAACCAGAGTCTGACTATTTGAAGCATTGTTCCATGTATAATTAAATCCGGGATTGCCAGCGTCGAGAGTAACAGTGTTGGCAGGATTACAAAATAATACATCATTTCCCAAATCCACAACCGGAGCAGAGATGACAGTCAAAAACGCAGATGTATCCCAAACACAACCTACTGCATCAACAATAGTATAAGTGTATTCATATATACCGGAAGCAGTTGGATTGACAGAAATAGAGTTAGGATTTTCACTGATAATAAACGGACCGTTTGTCCAACTCATTTGACTGATTGGAACTGTATATTCCCAATTATTTGGAGAAATAGAAGGATCAAGAGTAAGCTCCCATGAAAAAATAAAGCCATTATCCAAAGCCCAGTTATCAGAAACTTCAATAGACCACTGACCATTTAATGGACAACCAACCAGTGCTGCAAAACTCTGGAATGGAGCATATTCACCTGCCGGAAGAGTACCATAGCTGGCTGATTCAGCAACCATTGTCCCCATTGTCGGAGTGGGACTCCAGCAATATTCATAACCTTCACCGGGATTTAAATCTGTTTCAATATCAATCGGAACACCAAGAAATGTACCTCCACCTCCGGGATATTCTTTCAAAATAATAAATTGTCCGTTTGGACAAACCAATTTTATTTCAAGATCACCCAAAAATGAATGTTCCATATTTGTACATATTGAAACAATATCCCATGCGTTATGAAGAGTCTGACCCGGTGCAAAACAATTAAATGTAACACCAGTAGTATAAGTCACACCTGTACCATCTGGTAAAAACGTAGTATCACTGACACCAAGACTTGCATCAATGACAACATGATAAGGCTCCCCTAAAATTGTAGTGGTCGGGTCATTATTATATGAGAATAAAAGATCAAGTGTGTCGTTTACACAGATATCCTGAGGATTATTTATTGTATTGAACGGATTTCCTGAAATAATAACACGGGTATCAATACTGTTTTTGCTTATACAACCATTTCCGTCAGTAACGAATAGAGAAATATTATAACCTCCTGCAACCGGATATGTATGATTAACCACTTGTCCGTTTGCAGTTGTTCCATCCCCAAAATGCCATTCATAAGAACACCCTGCAAGGCTTTGATTATAAATGTAGTTATTCTGAGGGAACTCTGCAGATCCAGCAAATGTTATTGATTCCCCCGGACATATAGCAATATAATTTGTATCTGGTGTAGGAGATGTTACAGATAAATCAAGTTTTGCAATAACCTGCTGACATAATGGTTCACAACTAATTGATGCAGCCCAGCCTGTACTTTGCAAAGATCCGTCAGAAACAAAATGAACCGTAAGGCAACCTGTAGGATTGTATATTGATGCATTAATAGGCATCAGATATAACTGAGGTACAGAATTATTGTTATATGCACCAATTAAAGGGTAAGTATCATCGGGACCATCATATATATACAAAGTATCAGAAGGCATTATTGCAGAATAAGAAAAATAGAGCTGAATATGAGTATTTACAGGATCATTTGAACAAAATGTCACAGTATAATCCTCGTTGGACGAGTAGTTGCTCGCCGGAGGTTGGCCTCAGCAATTTGGAGCAAAACCACCACTATCGTAAAAATTACCCACGCAGGTATTTATTGTTTGTCCGTTAACTGTATTTATCAGATAATCCTGTGAAAACGAATATCCTGAAAATAGTATCAGGATAAAAATCAATAAATTTCTCATACTTTCAAATTTTTATAATCAAAAACCCAATACTAGACGATGGATATAAGTATAGGTTGCTTAAAAATATGAAACTATTTCTATTCCCTTTTAATATGAACCCATTAAATCGATAAAATCATAATGAGTATTTATCAATAAGTACAGAAATACTTTTCCATAAATTATCTGAAGTTTTTTGCCATGAAAATTTCTGTCGTTGAACTCTACCTTTTTCAATCAGTTCTTTTCGCAATTCAGGTTTACTATATATTTCTTCTAAAGCATTTTCTATAGAATCTACAGAAAAAGGATCAGCAAATAATACTGCATCACCACCTACCTCAGGCATAGAGCTTGTATTTGAAGTAATTACAGGGACATCACAGTACATGGCCTCAACAATCGGGATGCCAAAACCTTCGAATATTGAAACATAGCATAATGCAAGTGCTGCACCATATACAGATTTCAGTTCATCGTTATTCAATCGCCCTGTAAAGATAATTTCATTTTTGACAGAATTTTTTTCATAAGTTTCCTGCATTTCTTTGTTGCCCCAATATTTATCTCCAACAATCAGTAATTTTATATCTGATTTATTTTTCTCTTTAAAAATACCGAAAGCATTTATGAGATTTTTTAGATTTTTACGGGGATGTAAAGACCCTACAAATAAAAAATATTCGCATGAACTGCTGAATTTATTTCTAATTTCTGTTTTTTCAATTAAAGAAAGTGGTATATAATTTTCATTTGCTCCGTTGTAAGTGACATCAATTTTATCAGATGTAACTTTGTAAGTTTCTACAATATCCTTCTTTGAGAATTCAGAAACAGTAGCTATCCTTTCTGCTTTTGCTGCATATCTTGGGAAAAAATATTTGTAATGTTTTCTTGCCCAAAAAGGAATAAATTCGGGATAATGCTCAAAATTAATATCATGAATTACCTGCAATGATGGAATTTTTGATCTTAACGAAAGATAACCGTCAGGAGAAATGAAAATATCCGCTTTATATTTTTTCAATATTTTTTTTACAGATATCTCGAACCAGATAACAAATAAAAATGCATGCCTGGCTTTCGGCCCTATTACAACAGGAATTACATTATCAGAAAAAATAGAATCCTGTGTATAAGGCCTGTCAAATATAAAAATAAACTCATGTTCAGGATGCTGTCGGGTGATTCTTCTTAATGTTTCGTAAGTAAACCAACCTATTCCTTCGAGTCTGTCTTTAATTAAAAGCCGTGTATTAACTGCAATGCGCATAAAATATAAAAATTCACTCAAACATAAGCAAAATGATTGAAATGTACTATTTTTGGCGACGTAATATTAAAATTATTGAAGAATCTTATCAAATATATCCTTCAGAAATTACTGGGAATCAATACATATTTATATGTGTTCGCGAAGTTTATTATTAGAAAACTTGAAAATGATAAAAAAGAAAAAGACTTTATTTTCTTTTTAAATCTGATTCCAGACAATGGAATTGTTTTAGACATTGGAGCAAATCTTGGAATTATGACTGTCCACTTGTCCAAAAAACTTAAAAATTCGACAATATTTGCTTTTGAACCAATGCCACAGAATCTAATTACATTAAACAGAATTATAAACCATTACAAATTGAATAATGTAAATGTAATTGACTGTGCTCTTGGTGATAAGTCTGGTGAAATTGAAATGGTTATGCCAGTTGTAAAATCTGTTAAAATGCAGGGGTTAAGCCATGTAGTTCATGATTCGATTACCGATTTTAATGAAGGGATAAAATTAAAAGTGTTGGTAAAAAAATTAGATGATTATGAGGAATTAAAACAAGCCAAAATTACTGCAATCAAACTTGATGTGGAAAATTTTGAATATTTTGTACTTAAAGGTGGTGAGAATATTATCAAAAGCAACCAGCCTCTTATATATTGCGAATTGTGGGATAATGAAAATCGCCAGAAATGCTTCGATCTGGTGCGCTCGTTGGGTTATAAAATTTATTTTCTTGACGACACCAAAAAAGAACTGATCAATATTGACAATCAGAAAACAGAAAAACAGAATTTCTTTTTTAAATATTAATTATTTCACTATCAGTTTCCCTCTGAAAATTTTATCCGATTTCAGTTCCAGAAAATAAACCCCTGCTTTAAAATCTCCTCGTTCGATTACAAACTCACTTTTATTGATATTTATATCTTTTCTGACAACTTTTCCTGTTACATCAGAAATCGTTAAATTATAATTCCTGATATTTTTATTGACTAATGAAAGTGTTGTTTTATCGATAAATGGATTTGGGAAAATTCTAATACTGTTATCTGATTCAAAATCATTTATACCAAGTGAATTCTGCTTTTTATTCGAAAATGAATTCTGATAGGTTGACTTGCTTCCGTCACTGCATCCACCATCTTTCTTTACTCCAACCATATAATAATATATGTCAAAAACATTGTTGTCATTATAACTTGTAAAACTGCTGCTTATTGAATCCAGCAGAACCATATTATTCGGTTGTGTTCCTTTATATATATAATAATTTGCAGGTGTATAATTTCCGCTTTCATCCACATAAGGAGTCCAGCTTAGTCCCATAGTACTGCCGAAAGTTGAAATCACCAGATTCATAGTCATATGATAATAACTTTTTGCCGATTCGGCTAAACAAGTATCAACAACCGATATTTTATATTTATCTCCATGAGATTCAGGGACACTACTGTCGTCAATAAAATAACCGGGGCTGTCATAAGGAACTGTTCCGAGCCAGTTATATACGTTTAATGCAACTTCTTTATAAATAAATATATTTGAAGTCCCGACTCCAGAAACTTTTTCCCAAACAACCTTGTTTTTCCATAATGATGTATCAACAGTAACCAGACAAATTTCCTGATCCTCATATGGATTCTGCACAAAAACATTAACAATATCAGTACCTATACACCCCAACTGATCAGTCACCTGAACGGTATAGTCAGTTGTTAAAACCGGATCAGCGTCGGTTGATGACTGACCGGGAGTGCTTAATCCTGTTGTCGGAGTCCATGAATAACTCAAAGTTCCAGATTCAGCGGCATAATTACTGCTTCCTGATGATGCAAGAGAAGTGTTTTGACCATTACAAATGAATGCATCCAATCCACCGTCAACAGTAATATCAACAACTCTAAGTTCTGCAGTATCACTTGGAATTGTTTTGCATAAGTTAGTGACTTCACAATAATATTCTCCTTCATCTGCAAGACTTAAGGGATCAATTGTCAGACTACTATTTGTTGCTCCACTAACATCCAAACCGTCTTTCATCCATTGGTAAGAATAAGGAGTTGTTCCTGTTGCTGTTACTGAGAAAGTAACATCACTGCTATTGCAACTAATCTGAGATTGAGGATTTGCACTTATCGAAACAGTAACCGGCTGATTTACTATATCTATATCAGAATTGACATGTTCAAGATAATCAGTCGGAGAAAAAGATCTGACACATTTCAGACGATAAGTTGAATGTGATTTCTCACAAGAAAATTGTTCTCCAGTCCCCATACACTCACTCCAGGCTTCAATATCATTATATTCTGTGCTACTAAAACAACTATCATCCGAAAAATAGTTGCCTAATAGTATTTTTTGCAGATACAGATAATCCAATTGATCTTTTGAAGGCAAAAACCAGTCATTATACCCATTTTCAACAAGATCGTCACAGATACTTGCTGCAATAGGTCGTGTAGAACAAGCTGCTAATATTGCTGAAGTATTTGCTGCACCATCAGTAAGTGAAATCGCTCCGCTTATAGAAGTTCCATAACAGCCCCATTCAGCACCCATGCTTTGATATTGCTCAGGTGTTATTAATCCATTTCCCACTCCGTCAACATAAAATACAATTCCTCCCCTAAACCAGTCACCTAGTTGTACTTCAGTAGTTGCATTGATTAGTTCATGTCTTATTATATTGCTGTACCATGGTGCATTTTCACAAATTGAAACATTTGTAATCTCTGCTCTGAAAAATCTTTTCCCAGTTACAGATGAAGTTGCAATAACAGACTGCGGGTTTCCCGTAGCACCTGCTATATCTGACCATACAAGGCTATCCTCACTTTCCTGCCACTGAATTGTACCATTGGCTCCGGAAACAGATAATTCAACGGAGTCTCCAACCAAAACAGTATATAAAATACTCTGAGCATTACCTGTTATACCAGCAAAAATCGTAATGATAATTGTTAATATTTTAGTTTTCATATTGTTGGATTAAAAGTTAATTGTATTTGTTTTCAAATATATGGAATTTCTAACTAATCCTTATGTTTCTACGACAATATCTTAAAATAATCTTGAACATACTTCTCCCTTTTATCTTTATACTTTACACTTTACACTTTATACTTTTATCTTAAGATATATCACCCCAATTAACATTTGTTTTTGACAATTTTTCAAGTTGTCTTGCTAAAATCAGATTTTCGCTTTTTTCCAGAGAAGGGTCACTTTCTATTATTTTTTCAGCAATACCCCGGGCATATTCCAGAATCTGTCCATCTTTTCCCAGATTGGCAATTTTCAGATCAAAGGCTATTCCGCTTTGTTGAGTTCCTTCAAGGTCTCCGGGTCCACGAAGCTGAAGATCAACTTCAGAAATTTCAAAGCCATCTGTTGTTCTGACCATGGTTTCAAGACGTTTTCTTCCATCCTCAGAAATTTTTTCTCCTGTCATCAATATACAGTATGACTGATCTGCACCTCTACCTACCCTTCCTCTCAGCTGATGCAACTGAGAAAGACCAAATCTTTCCGCGCTTTCAATAATCATGACACTTGCATTTGAGATATCTACACCAACCTCAATAACTGTAGTAGCTATCATTATTTGAGTCTGTTTTTTAATAAAGAATTGCATTGATTTTTCCTTTTCAGCAGTTTTCATCTTACCATGCACAACGCTTAAAGCATATTCGGGAGGAGGAAAGGCTCTTGAAATACTTTCGACGCCATCTTCAAGGTCTTTGTAATCCATTTTTTCGGATTCTTTTATCAAAGGATATACTATATATATCTGCCTTCCTTCTTTTATTTGCTTTTTTATAAATCCAAAGACTTTCAGTCTTGAGGAATCATAAAAATGCAAAGTTTTAACAGGAACTCTTCCCGGGGGTAATTCATCAATCACAGATATTTCAAGATCGCCATAAAGAGTCATTGCAAGAGTCCGTGGGATTGGAGTAGCTGTCATTACCAATATGTGCGGAGGCTGAATATTTTTCTTCCAGAGTTTTGCCCTTTGAGAAACACCAAAGCGATGTTGTTCGTCTATAACAACCAAGCCCAGATTTTTAAACTGAACAACATCTTCAATCAAAGCATGTGTTCCGATTAATATATTCAATTCACCGGACAAAAGCCCTGACTGAATTGTTTCTCTTTGCTTTTTCTTAGTCGATCCTGTCAATAATTCCACCTGTATATTTATTCCCTCAAGAAAATGCAATATTGTTTTATAATGCTGATTTGCCAGTATTTCTGTAGGAGCCATAATACATGCCTGAAAGCCATTATCAAGCGCAATCAACATGCTCATGAGAGCAACAAGAGTCTTTCCGCTTCCCACATCACCTTGCAACAAACGGTTCATTTGTTTACCTGACCCAATATCTTTTCGAATTTCCTTTATAACCCTTTTTTGTGCATCAGTAAGTTCAAACTTCAGATTTTGTGAATAAAAAACATTGAAAAAATCACCTACTTTTGAAAATACATGACCTGCAATATTTCTGTACCGAAAACTTTTTTGTTTAAACAGTTTTAACTGGATATAAAACAATTCCTCAAATTTAAGCCTGTATTGTGCTTTTTGAAGAGCGGCAGGATCTTTTGGAAAATGGATATAAAGCAGTGCATCATTAATGGATATGAAACTATGTTTTTTTATTAAATAATCAGGTAAAGTTTCAGGAATTTTACCATAAACAATTTTCAGAAGTGTTTCCTGAAGTTTATGAATTACTCTGGATGTAATAAAACTGTTTTTTAATCTTTCTGAAGTATTGTATTGTGACTGAAGAGCAGAATTAAGTTTAACCTCATAATCAGCAAGTTTTTCTATTTCAGGATGAGCAATATTTATTATCCTTTTTATTAAATTTGGTTTACCAAACACAATATATTCCTCGCCAATTCTCAGACTTTGTTTTATCCATTTTATTCCTTTAAACCAAACAAGTTCAATATATCCCGTTTCATCTTCAAAATCAACTATCAATCTTTGCTTTTTAGGATGCCCTGCTGTATCAATGGAAACAATTTTCCCTTTAACCTGAATGTAAGGTAAATTCGGATGAAGTTCTTTGATTTTATAAAATTTTGTACGATCAATATATTTATATGGGAAATAATATAATAAATCTTCGAATGAAAAAATTCCGATTTCCTTATTCAGCAATTCTGCTCTTTTTGGCCCGACTCCCGGTAAATATTTTATTTCATCTTTCAGGTTCATATCAGAAAAAAAAACAATTCAGATTTTTTTCAATAATAAAAATTATTTTTGCAAGATAATCATTATAAGATTTTTGCTTATCATTTATTTATTAACAAAGAAATTATCTGCTTGTCAAACGTCTGTAAATATATAAAATACATAATGTTCTCCCGACATAAAAAGGGACATGGGATTCATTCGCCTTTTGTATATGATTTGATAAAAAATGTTTTTAATGATAAAACCGATTATTCAGTTTATGATAAAATTGAAAATTCAAGAAAAAAAATCCTGTCAGACGAAAGGACAATTGAAGTAAATGATTTAGGTGCGGGTTCAAGAATATTTAAGACATCTTTCAGGAAAATAAAGGATATTGCAAAAACTTCGGTTCTTGAAAAAAAATACGGTCAATTATTATTCAGGATTGTAAATTACTTTAAGCCTGAAAATATAATTGAGATGGGAACATCTTTAGGAATTTCTACATTATATTTAGCATCCGGAAATCCTGATGCTAAAATTTATACAATTGAAGGCTGCAAAAATATTCATGATTTTTCCAGATCACTTTTTGATGATTATAAGGATTTAAATATTAAAACTATTTGTGGAAGTTTTGATCAGGAACTTCCAAGATTATTAATGGATATTGAGAAGCCTGATTTTATTTTTTTTGATGGAAATCATAAGAAGGAAGCCACATTGTATTATTTCAATACTTGTCTGGAAAAAGCACATAGTAAGACAATATTTTTTTTTGATGATATAAACTGGTCGAAGGAAATGCAGGAAGCATGGCAAAAAATTATTATTCATAATAAGGTTTCGGTAAGTATTGATCTTTATAA
>JBDRPR010000427.1:0-4465 GCA_043826845.1 Bacteroidota bacterium | reverse complement strand
CATAGGAAGAATAACTATGGAATACGACCTGAAAGCGGATAAAAATCATTTGAAGATCAGCAGCAATAAGTTGGAAAACGGAGTTTATATATACAAAATTACTTCAGGTAGTGAAATAATTCTTGAAGAAAAACTTATAATTATAAAATAATATTATGAAAATACTCTGGTATTATATATTGTTATTAACATTACTTCTGAATCTGCCGAATAGTAATGGACAATGCATTTTTCATAAACTTTACGATTATAATGAAATGAATAATGGTGGATTCTCAGTTATTCAAACTGATGACGGTGGTTATATATGCAGTAGTATTATTTATGATGGTGGTTTATTAGCATCATATATTGTTAAGGTTGATGAATGTGGAGATACCTCATGGGCAAGAACATTTAATTTCAGTACTATTGGCACTGATGATGGGAAGTCTATTATTCAACTTGATGATGGAGATTATGCCATATGTGGTCAAATGACCGATAGTATTGAAATGGCAAAGGATACATATTTGCTGAAACTTGATAGCAATGGTGATACAATCTGGTATAGAACAATAGAAGGTGGATTTAATGATGGAGGAATAATGCATAAAGAAATTAATGATGGTTTTATAATTGGTGGGCGTAATTATGATTCAACATTTACAACTTCTCAAGTTTTTTTAATCAAAACAGATAGCTTTGGTAATAAAGAATGGCAACAGGAATACGGTGATACTGGACATGATGATTTAAAATCTATTGACTTTACACTTGATGGGGGGTACATTATAGGCGGGGATTTTGAAAATCCTGTAACCGGTAGTTGGGATTTGTACCTGATAAAAACAGATAGCCAGGGAAATGAGGAATGGAAAGAATATTATGGTACACCTTACAGTGATAGAAAGGGTTATACAATAGCTACAGCAGACAGTGGCTATGCCATAGTAGGTTATACTACAAGTGCAATCGGAGAGGTAGAAGGTTATGTGGTAAAAACTGACAGTTTGGGTGGTGTTCAGTGGGAGAAGACATACGGCATTCCTAATTATAACGACTATTTTAAGTTCATTCAACAATTACCTGACGGAAAGTTCATGATTGCGGGTGGCAAAGCAGATACAACTACAGCCAATGGCCGTTTGGTATGGTTGCTAAAAATGGATACCAATGGTGATACACTTTGGACAAAAAGCTATACCTATTATGGAGAAAACACACATACTTATGTGGAAGATTTGCAATTAACCAATGATGGTGGTTTTATTATGACTGGCTATATTGCAGGTAATCCACGCCCTAATAAAAACGACCTGTGGTTATTAAAAACAGACAGTTTGGGAAATACATGCGAAATAGACACAGTTACTTGGGAAGGCTGTTCCGAACTTGTTTCTGTGGTTGAGATAAAAGATAACAATGAAACAGGAAACATTTTAATATACCCTAACCCTGCAGAAGAATATATTACAATTGAAAGTTATGATCAGGCTATCAGGAAAGTTGAAATAAGCGATATTCATGGCAGGATAGTAAGATCAGTCTGTAATATTAATACCGGCAGTGAAAACATTAACCTGTCAGAATTGAGAGCAGGTTTATACTTTGTCCGGGTGCAATGTGATCAGTTTGTGAAAACATTAAAAATTGTAAAACAATGATTTTGAGCGGTGGCTTGTTTTCTCTGCCAATAAATGGGCAGATAACAAATGAATTGCTTAATGCTTCACCTTACCTGTCAGATGAAGTAATGATAGCTGCATTAGAGGATAAACCCACGCCTTTACCTCCCGGTCATGTACAACAGATCATTGTGGCTAATTCTCCTGTAACCGGTCAGGTATATGATGCTGTTCTAGATCGAAATTTACCAAAAGGCATTTTGAAAAACATTGATGCTGTACAGATTGGGGTATCAGAACGGGAGAAAATAGAACGCCAGATCACATGGTGCAAGGCGCAGATTCAAGCACTGGAAAATGCAAAAATTGATTATTATATTGAATCAGGCGATACGGCAACAGCCAAATCATTACTTGAAATGTCAAACAATCCTGAACAGCATAAAATGCTTGCTGAAATATATTTGGATGAAGGCGATTTTACGTCAAGCCGTGCTGCTTTGCAGGGTGTAATTGATCAATCGGATGTCAGTAATATGAATAATAATCTGGCATATGTTGACCTGATGAATGTACTATTAGACCTTTACGAGACAGGTTTGGGTTTTTACGATTTGGATGCAGCACAGGAGCAAACAATACGTAATATTGCAGCAACAGGAGGCAGCTCAGCCAGATATGCACAAATGATACTGTTCATGGTATTTGAAGAAGATTTTGAACCTTCTTCTATATTAAAGCTTGTTCCCGGCAATACAAAGAGCCTGTCTGTTGAGAATGGGGAATTTAATAGTTCGACAAGAGAAGTACTTGTTCCGATTGCAAAACTTTACCCAAATCCTAACGACGGCAATATGGAATTACAGTACAACTTTGAAGAAAAACAGGATGGCAAAATTATCATTTATGATAACATAGGAAGAATAACTATGGAATACAACCTGAAAGCGGATAAAAATCATTTAATGATTAGCAGCAATAAGCTGGAAAACGGAGTTTATATATACAAAATTACTTCAGGTAGTGAAACTATTTTAGTGGAAAAACTTATTATTATTAATTAATCATTATGAAATTACTTTGGTCTTTTATATTGTTACTGGTTGTGTTTCTGCATTTGTCAGTAATCTACGGGCAGTGTGTTTTTCATAAGTTATATGATTATAATGAGTTAAACAACGTAGGATTAGCAATTATCCAAACTTCTGATGGCGATTTTATTTGTAGTAGTTCAACATACGACGGCAGGTCACATATTTTAAGATTAGATGAATGTGGAGATACAGTTTGGACTAAAATTTTTGATTATAGCCATATAGGAGCAGATGATGGATATTCAGTTATTCAGTCAACTGATGGTAATTTTATTATATGTGGAGTAATGACAGACACTATTAATATTGAGGGTGATACATTTATATTGAAAATTGATGCAAATGGCAATCCAATATGGTATAAAACAATTGAAGGAGGATATGGAGATAAAGGTGTTATGATTAAACAAACAAGTGATGAAGGATATATCTTAGGAGGTGTTAATTATGATTCTATATCATATATTTCACAAGTATTTTTATTAAAGACTGACATTTCGGGTGACAAAGAATGGCAAAAGGAATACGGCGATATTGGGTATGATTTTATAGAATCTATTGACTTCACGCCTGATGGTGGTTACATTCTCGGTGGTGAGTTTGAAAATCCTATCACCTCAAGTTGGGATATGTTCATTATAAAAACAGACAGTCAGGGAAATGAGCAATGGAAGGAATATTACGGAACCAGTTATACCGAAAGAAAAGGTTATGCCATTACTACCCAAGATAGTGGTTATGCAATAGTTGGTTATACAGAAAATGCTGCGGGAGACTACAATGCTTATATTGTCAAAACAGACAGTTTGGGCGGTATTGAATGGCAAAAAGATTTTGGATATAGCACGGAACATGATTTGTTTAAATTTATCAGACAGTTGCAAAATGGAGATTTTATAGTTGCTGGTGGCATCAGTGATACCAGTTATAATCCCGCACCTCCTTGGGTATGGCTAATGAAAATAAGCCAACAAGGGGATAGCCTATGGTCAAAATTTTATTCTTACTACGGATTAAGCATACAATATGCAATGAACACAGATACTTATGTAGAAGACTTACAACTATCCAGTGATGGTGGTTTTGTTATGACAGGTTATATTATCAATAATGCCCTACCTGCAAAAAATGATCTTTGGTTATTAAAAACAGATAGTTTAGGCAATATTTGCGAAATTGACACAATTACTTGGGAAGGCTGTTCCGAGTATGTTTCGGTGGTTGAACTGAATGGTAATAATAAAGCTGGAAATATTATTATTTATCCTAATCCGGCAGAAGAATATATTACAATTGAAAGTTATGATCAGGCTATCAGGAAAGTTGAAATAAGCGATATTCATGGCAGAATAGAAAGATCAGTCTGTAATATTAATACCGGCATTGAAAACATTAACCTGTCAGAATTGAGAGCAGGTTTATACTTTGTCCGGGTGCATTGTGATCAGTTTGTGAAAACATTAAAAATTGTAAAACAATGATTTTGAGCGGTGGCAGGTTCTCTACGCCAACTGGTGGAAGTCAGAGGGGTTTTCCGATTGCAAAACTTTACCCAAACCCTAATGACGGCAATATGGAATTACAGTATAACTTTGAGGAAAAACAGGACGGCAAAATTATCATTTATGATAACATAGGAAGAATAACTATGGAATACGACCTGAAAGCGGATAAAAATCATTTGAAGATCAGCAGCAATAAGTTGGAAAACGGAGTTTATATATACAAAATTACTTCAGGTAGTGAAATAATTCTTGAAGAAAA
>JBDRPR010000426.1:0-9567 GCA_043826845.1 Bacteroidota bacterium | reverse complement strand
GCATGCAAGAGAAAAAGCTATTCAAAAAACATGGATAGACTTTCAAAATGTTTATATGAGTGATGAGGAAAAGAAAATGTCAAAAAATGAATGGCTTGAGTATTATGATAAAATTATTGCTAACGAAAGAAAAGCTCTTTTTTCCTCTACTACTACCATTAAAATTATGGCTCGTAGTCTGGACATTGAAAAATATATTTATAATGATATTGATAAATTAATGGGTAGTAGTTATATCCCAATTCCTGTTTCATTTTGTAACAAGAAGAAAGAAAAATTACCTATTAGGAGCTTTGCCGTAATTGATTTAAAAGACAGATCATATTATACTTTTGATGGTAACCTGGGTATAGATTTGCAATCAGTATTCCTGTCCGAGTCAGATATTGTAATAATTACAGAATCAAGAAATGGCGATATCGGATATATTACCAAGGAAGATATGGCAAAATTTGATTTAAGTCCAAACAAAGAATTAATTATTCCTTTAACTATTATTGAAAAAAACCTCTGTACTATTGGTCAGCTTTATGATTTGTTAGGTCTTTAATATCTTTTCAACAAACTTAAAAATAATTTCAAACCTGTATTCCTTTTTTATCATTTTATATTAATTTAATATTTATTGAGTTAAGAAAACAGTCTGGCATAAAAACATAAAATAACTCAATAAATTATGTAACTTTATTTAATTATTGCATTATATAATCAAACACCGAGTAATAATGAACTATTCAACAAATTTATATAACATAACTGACAAAGAGATTAAAAGCGAGTCTATAATTTTAGCAGAAGCTAAAATTGACATAAAAGCTTTTGCCCCTTTATATGATAAGTATTATATAAGAATATTCAGATTTGTTTTTAACAGAGTTGAAACAGAAAATATTGCTGCAGATATTACTTCTCAGGTTTTCTATAAAGCAATTAAATCGTTAAGGAAATACGAGGACAGAGGTTTGCCTTATTGCTCATACTTGTACAGAATTGCACGGAATGAAATTAATATGGAAGCAAGAGCGAACCATATTAAACTTGTTGTTAATGCAAAAACATCAGATTTAGAGAATATTGCTGATGAAATTGAAGGCTCAAAAGAAGAATTGTTTACTCAATTGCATTTTTTGCTTGAAACTTTAAATGATGCAGATTTAGAGTTGATTGAAATGAAGTATTTTGAAAAAAGGCCATACAGGGAAATAGCAGAAATATTAAACGAGAATGAATCAAATCTTAAGGTTAAAGTTCATAGAATAATACAAAAATTAATAACCAGATTAAACTCCAAGAATCATGAAAAATAGAAAAATTCAAATCGATCGTCCTGAAATAACAGATAATCAAATTTTAAAGCATAAAAATTTCGATAATATCACAAACTCAATAAATCCAAATTCTACATCTGCTTTTAAAAGTTTTAAATTCTGGGGTATTTCAGGCTTGTCAGTAGTTGCGATAATTACTGCTATCATTTTATTGCCTTATTTAAAGAAAAGTGAAGGCATTTCCAAAGAAGAAGTCACGGAAGAATCTTTAATATCGGTAATTACACCTCCTGTTCCGGAAGCAGATATACCTTATGAAACACATATAATTGATAATTCAAAAGATACTACAATTCAGTCTGAAACAGGATCTTTAATTTTTATTCCGGCTAAGTCATTTATTGACAATAAAGGAAATGCATTAGAAGATGATTTAATAGAAATAAAATACAGGGAATTCCATTCTCCATACGACATTTTTGTAAGTGGTATTCCAATGAACTATGATTCAGCAGGACAAAGTTATACTTTTGAATCTGCCGGAATGCTGGAGATGTTGGCTTATCAGGATATGGAGACTGTTGATCTGAAAAAGGGGAAGGAAGTAAAAATTGATCTGATTTCTTACAATGATGACACTGATTTTAACCTTTATCGTTTGGATACTAGTACAGGAATATGGGATTATAGGGGCAAAGATGTTGTAAATCCAATTAATATTGCAACAAATAATGAAAAAAAGGTGACTGAAACAACATCTAATTCAGACAAAGTAATTTTTGCAAATCCATCGAAGCCTGTATTACAAAATAACCAGAAATATTCGTTTGAAGTGAAGGTAAATGATGAACTAAAAGAAGACTTTGTTGATGTTGATAATGTTTTATTTGAGGTAGATGATAGTAAATGTGAATTTGATCCGGTGTACTATACAATCAGTTGGGAAAAGATGGAAATAAATAAAATTGATGAAACAAACTTTGATCTGAAACTTTTTAGAAATGATAAATCAGTCAACCTGATTGTATATCCTGTATATAGAAAGGAAGATTACGAAAAAGCCATTGGAAAATATAATAGTATAAATGAAGAAAACAATAAAAAGAAAGCCGAAATAGTTAATAACAGGCAGGCTAAAGTTTATGATGTCAATATAAATGAATTTTATAACGAAATAATTAGCGGAAATGTTTCTCCTGAATCATTCAGAACTATAGGAATAAGTTCAATGGGAGTATGGAATTGTGATAAGCCTACAATGCCTCAGGGAACAAAGATAGAACCATCGTTTGTTAATAATTATAATGAAGAAGTAAAATGCAAGGAAATTTATGTTGTTGAAAGAGATAAAAATCAATTAAATAGATTTTCAGGATCTTCTCCGGAAATAAGTGTAAATACTCGGGCAGAAAACGTTATGTGGTCCCGTACTAATAAGGACAAAATAGCTATATCAAGCCAGAGCTCAATTAATAGTATAGAAAAAGGGAGATCAAATAAAAAACACACTTTTGAGGTTAAGGAATATGATAATATAGGAGGTGTCGTAAAATTAAAAGAACTGATTGATGGGAAAACCGGACAAGCAGAAAGTGAAAAGAAATTGGTTGACGCAAAAACATATCCGAATCCATTTACAAACTATGTTAATATTGATTTATCCGAAGATTATGAGTGCATCGTTCAACTGTTGAACGCAAATGGACAATTAGTTGATAATATTAAATTTTATGGTAGTAGTTACGAATGGAAATTAAGTAATTACCCTGATGGCAACTATATAGTTGTTGTTCTAATACCATCATTAAATTATAAGGAGTCGTTTAAGATTGTAAAGCAATAGTTCTAATCTGATTCTGGTATAATGCCGATGTCCAATCAGAATAAAAGGTTACTACTTAAGGTAAACTTTTTCTTGTCCTGATTTTTGTCAAATTACAATCTATTACAGAATAAGACAGTTATGCTATTTCTATTTATTATATGCAGGCAATCTTTCCTTCAATAATCTTCTTAATTATCTTTCGTTTCCAGACAACAAATTTTTCGTTTTTTCCTGACTTTGTTATTATCTTCAATCCATTTGGAACAATTCCCAATGTGTTATATAGTTCAATACTCAGGATTTCCGGATACATTATTGTAAGTTCGTGATTTTGCAAATTAATTGAATGCGATTTGAATACGATTCTTTTATTAGTGATAAAAAGTTTACCTCCAACTCCTTCAAGTCCTTTAAAATGATTGGCTCCTTGAGATAATTCAATATTCTCATTTTCAATCAACTCTACTTGTATATTAAACATCTTTTATTCTTTTATTATTGCTTTATTATTTTTGCCAATAAACGACCTTTTGCAGTTTGTACTTCAATGAAATAGAATCCGGCAGGAAAATATTCTTCCTGTAATTGTATCTCAATCTGATTATTTCTGATAATCCTGTATGGTATATTCCTTAAATAGTGCATCAGAAGGTCACATACATTTATTTCAGTAATATCTGAAAAATCACTTGCAAATTCTAAAGTAAATATTTCTTTACCGGGGTTCGGAAAAACTTTTAAATAGCTGTTTTCAAAATGATTATTTTTAATAGTACTATTATTGAAAATCTTTAACCAGATCGGGTTTGTATAACAATGAAACTTCTCTACAGGTATTTTGTACAAATCTGCAAGACTGCCGAAATCTTTAATAGTTTCCAGTTCTGCCGTTAAAATGAAGTATTCACTTTCCGGTAAAAAGCCAAAGATGTCTAATAATATATCTTCAAGATTCAGATTTATACTATCAGAACTAACAGGAATACTTGTCGAATAAACAGAATCCTGTGTATATCCATTAAGTATTAAATAATTTACGTCACCATAAATTCCTGTTGTTCTTTGCTGAATAATTAATGATGCGTGTTGAACCTGATAAAGGCTTAATACAGTATCCTGCCCGATGATTATTTCATCAGTTCCGGAAGATATTTTCATAGTAACAATAGGCCCATCCGACATCACAGTATGTCCATTTTTAAGAGCAAATAGTACCTCTGTCCCGTTGTTTCCCATACCATTCGGGCAATATGCCAGAGTTGAAAGTTTGCCTAATGCATTGTCATTGATGTTCCCGATCAGCTCCAACGTCATGTCTGTATTTGAGTAATTGAATGACCCGTGAGCATCGCTACCTGCTGAAATAAAAAATTTCCAGTTCTGCAATGTCGGATGGTTGTTTTTTTGCTGAAGGGATTTTTTCCATAAAAAAGAAACAACATCCATATTTTGTCTGTAGCGTTTAAAAAAATGCAAATTGTCATTTGAATCGAGAGGTGAAAAAGGAGTAACTGAAGTGTAATTTGCATTCCATGGATCATAAGCTTCGTCGGTTGTTTGAATTGAATTTCTCAAATTCAGAATCTCTCCTCCGGCAAGGTTTGGCTTAAAAACAAATACTGAATCTGAACTAAACATATCTGATAGATTGGAAGTATCATTACAGATAACATTTCCGGTTGAAGGTGCTGGAAAAGTATTTAAAGGGAATTCATTATGGCAAAGGTTCCAAACGCTTCCATTTACCAGAGAAGATAATTTATCACCTTCCGAAAAAGGATGAGCTGCATAAATAAAGCCACCTGTTTGGGAGAGAATGCTTAAAACGTCATCAACTGTAATATTGGTGCCTGACAGATCACCTCCGCCATCACCCATATAAGTGAGATTAAAAGGATCATCATAAGGTGGATATACAAGAGCATGAACAACATTTCCGGCAGAATTATCAACACTCATTTCAATACTTCGGATATATACAAAATCAGAATCAGATGCATTCAAAGTCAGAACCATGTCTCCGAGTTTTTGCCAGTTCAGATACATACTTGTTCCGTAGTTATCGTAATCACATGAATGATCTGTAATTGTTATCCAGTCAAGATCGGCATTTTTTGCTGCCACACGAGATGGCTCAAGGGGAAACCCGATTTCTGCCATATTTTGTGTGAAAAATCCATGAAAATGAGTATCGCCTCTATACCAGTTCTTTAATTCAGGAATACTGTCATTATATCTGAAAACCCGAAAATATTCATACTGATCTGTTTCATAGTCAAGACCAAAAGCAACTTTGATATCAATGATATCATCATAAGATGATAATTTTTCGGGAGGAATAGTGAACATAAAAAACCAGTGTGTCTGAGTTACCTGAACAAGTGGAATAGGAGGGATCCACCAGTTTGTGTCTTTTATGAAATTAATAGTTGTAATTGAATCTTTTATTGGCAGACTGCTGTTAAAATCCTGAACATCAAAATAGCTGTCATATACTGATTTGCAACTTATAAGTTTTTGAAATGAACTATCAGGATAATCGTAAAATGTCAGACGTGGATCGAATGTGTTTTCCGAGGCATTTTTAAGGCTGATGGCAATATCAATCAGGTCATTTTGATAAGTAAAATTATTGCTGTCATGGATATAGATAAAGACAGGTATTCCGTTCAAATTTCCCTGTTTGTCATACTTGATAATTTTATAAGGGACGTCAGCCATAACCTCAGAACCTGTAGTATTTGCCTGTCTGATCTGAGCATTTGCAAGAATTGACAGAAATATCAGTAAAAAAAATAGTGATAATTTCATCTTTTTGAGTATTTCCGTTTGATGCGTAAAATTACATTTTTTTTGAACTGTTTGAAATTGATTTTCTCTATTTATTATAAACAATCTATCTTAGTGAAGTGATTTCCCGACTTCTGATTACAGAACTTTCTACATCGAACTATATTCCCAAACCTGTATTTTTATAATATAACATAATATATATCAAGAATATGGTAGTAAATTTTGTTAAAAAATTAACGTGTAAGATAAAAAGTTGCAGTCAAACTGATTTGAACGGTTGAAGTATCGGATACATGCTGATATATTTCACTTCCTTCGATAACAAGAGAATTTTTATCTGTTTTTTCACCAATGTAATTAACAGCTATCTGTTCGATATAATATGCGTCTGAAGTAAGATAATAGATGAAACCGGAAATGCCAATATTTGCACTTGTAATAATTATATTTTCATCATCAATTGTAAAATCGTAGCCACCTTTCCTGTGTTCTCCGTTTAATGTATAATCGTACATAATATCATGAAATTCTTTGTCGAAAGAAAAAGTCCCAATATTCGACTCAGTTTTCTCTATAGTAACACTTTGTCCATAATTGCTTCCTGTAACTATCTGTTCAATTCTGGAATATTCAACAGAAGAAATATTCCAGACACCATCTCTTTTTGAAATAGAATTTTCAATTCTTTTTTCTTTTGAACAGGCAATTAGAAAGACAATAATAATCAATGGTATAAGATTGCGAATATGTATCATTATATTTGTAATGGGCTTTATAAACTTCAATTTATTGCTTTCTTGAGCAAAAGTAATTAAATTAGGTAAGAAATCTATTTTTGATTCTTATGAATTTTATGTATATTTTTTTTTAAATTAAATTATTGTATTACATTTGGCATATAAATTTTAAAAAGAAAACTATGAAAAAGAAATTACTATTATTATCAGCATTGCTTTTAGTGTGTTTTATATGCATTACTAGTGAATCAAAATCACAAGCGTTTGATAAAGGGAGGAGTTACATTCATGCATCATATGGCTTTGGGAACTTTATTCAATCAGTATTCAAAATTTATGAAACAGATTATGACAATTTTAGTTCAAAGATCATGGGACCTATGTTTTTCAAATATGAATATGCTATTAGTGAAAAAATGGGTATAGGTGTTAATTTTGCTTATGCATCTGCAAGTGTTAGCTATCAGGATAACAGTTGGGTAATGACAAATGGTGATGTATATAAAGGAACAATTGATTGGTCAACATATAGCATTTTAGCCAGGTTTAATCTTCATATGGGAGACCACGAAGTTATTGATCCATACTGGGGAGTTGGAATGGGGTATAGAATTGCGAATTGGGAATATGCAGACAATGATCCTAGTTATGTTTCATCTGTTTCTATTGGAAATTTCTTTCCTTTAGGATTTGAAACTACATTTGGTTGCAGATTTATGTTTGCTAAAACTTTTGGTCTGTTTGGTGAAGTTGGTATTGCAAAAGCAATTTTTCAAGCTGGTCTGGTTGGAAGTTTCTAGATATTAAATCAGTGAGACTATTATTTCAAGAACGATAGTGAACTGAAATTATCTTGTCGAACTGATCCCAAGCGAAGTCGAGGGATCTTCTGGTTATTATTCCTCGCCCCTTGTGGCGAGAATATTCTAACCGACTGATAACCCGTCGGTTATTAAAGATACCTCGTCCGCTTGTTGCGAGGTAGTTCATTCACTATATTTCTTTATAACTGATGTTACGCAAAAGCAATATAAAGAAGATTCCTCACTTTGTTCGGAATGACATTGCATGTCTTTTAAAGGAGGGAGAGGGTGGGCGTCCAAATAAATAATTTAAATTGAGAACAATTATCATAGACGCCCACCCTCTCCCTCATACATGCATCACAGGCCATGTCATTCCGAATGAAACGTAGTTAAATGAGGAATCTTAAAAAATGTAAATATGTTATTTTGCGTAACATCAGTTATAAGTATTCTCAAAAAGTGATTTCAAAAACTTAAAAATACACCGATATGCTACATAAAAGCATATTAGTATTTTCTCTTTTACAGATTATTGATTTTCTTTTCCGTGTATTAATCAGATACATTTTTTTGATATTGTGGTTTTTAGTCACATACAAAATTGCCTAATATTTTATACAAATATGTAAATACAATTTGCTGACTGATGATAAACTTATTTATTTTTTGATCAATTAGGAAATAAAATATAGTAAATTGGGCACATCTATTAATCATGAACATACAAAACAAAACCGCTGCCATGAATATTTTTAATTTCAATTCTTGAATCGTTTTTCATGTAATTCCTTAATTTCGTAATATAAACATCCATACTTCTGGTAGTAAAAAAACCGTCTTCTCCCCATATTTTAATCAAGGCTTTATTTCTGTCAAGAACATTATTCATGTTTTCGCACAGGAGTCTGAGTAATTCTGCTTCTTTTGGACTGAGCTTCTGTTGATGTCCTTCCGATTCAAGAAAGCGTTTTGCATAATTGAAATTGAAGCGGCCAATTTTACATTCTTGAAGTTCCTTTTTGGAGGTTGTTGCTCTTTGATTTCTCTTAAGTATTGCACTGATTTTTAAAAGTAACAACTCCGAATCGAAAGGTTTGGTTATGTAATCGTCTGCACCTGAACGAAATCCTTCAATTATATCTTTTTTTAAAGTTTTAGCAGTAAGAAAAATAATAGGTACATCAGAATTAATTAGCCGGATTTCTTTTGCAATAGTAAAACCATCAATATTAGGGAGCATCACATCTAAAATGCACAGATCAAATTTGCTGTAATTGAATTCGGGTATTGCTTTTTTCCCGTCGCTTACCCATGCAACAAAATAATTGTTCATCTTTAAATAGGATTGCATAACCGCTCCGAAATTCAGATCATCTTCGACTAGCAGTATTTTATGTAGTATCTCATGCATTATTCTAAAGGTATTGAAATAGTGAAAGTACTTCCTTTTCCTAATTCACTGCTTACTTTTATTTCTCCGTTAAAAACGGTTATCATTGCTTTGACATAACTCAATCCCAGACCATGACCTTTTACATTATGTATGTTTCCGGTTGGTTTCCGATAAAATTTTTCAAAAATCCTGCTTTGCACATCCTTTGTCATGCCTATTCCGTTATCTTCAACTGAAATTATTAAATGAGAATTTGTGTTATGTGTTTTCACATATATCTCCGGATATTCATCAGAATATTTACATGCATTGTCCAACAGGTTATATATAACATGGCTGAAATGCATTTCATCAATAAGAACGATTGATTTTTCCGCATTAAGTTCAGTATAAATTTTCCCTTGTTTATTAGTAAGTTGCAGACTGATGTCCATTATGGCTTTGTTTATAAGATAATGTGAATCCAATGGCTGTAATTCCAGACAAAAATCCTGCTTCTCAGCCAGTGCCATTTGTAGTATATTTTCTACCTGACTGTTCATTCGGTGATTTTCTTCCTTTATAATTTTTGTATAATATAGAATCCGTTCTTTATTATCAAGTGTGATTGGATTTTCAATAGAATCGGCAGCTAACGAAATTGTTGCAATAGGAGTTTTAAACTCATGTGTCATGTTGTTGATAAAATCAGATTTCATTTCAGAAATTTTCTTCTGTTTTAAAATCATAATAATACTTAAATAAA
>JBDRPR010000425.1:0-5154 GCA_043826845.1 Bacteroidota bacterium | reverse complement strand
CAACGTCAGTATTATCCGTATTATCAACAACGTCAGTATTATCCGTATTATCAACAACGTCAGTATTATCCGTATTGTCAACAATGTCGGTATTATCTGTATTATCAACAACATCAGTATTATCTGTATTGTCAACAACGTCAGTATTATCCGTATTGTCAACAACGTCAGTATTATCTGTATTGTCAACTACGTCAGTATTATCCGTATTGTCAACAACGTCAGTATTATCTGTATTATCAACAATAACAGTATCCTTCACAACATTATCCGTTACAACGTTGTTATCAACCGGAGAAATATCTGCATTGTTTTTCACTATCAAATTATTACTATTTTTATCATCATTAGTATTTTCTGCTAATAACATAGTATCGGTGACCTGAATTCCCAAATATACACTATATGCTTTTTCCATATCAGAAACAGCTTCTTTTTCAAGCGAATCTGCTTTTACCAACATATCATATGCAACATCCGGGTTCTCGATAAAGAAGGATTTATCTCTATAGGACTTTGCTTTATTATAGTCCGTATTTGCATCTTTTTCAAGCTGTCTTCCCTGTCGCGCTTCATCTGAGTTACCTTTTGTACGATAGTTTTCTATGTTTTCCTTATATACCCAGTATCTGGTATCATTTATTTGTGCAATTAAATCTGCCTTGGAGAAAAGAGTGGCTAAAAGAATTTTATCCTGCTTTTCTATGGTTTTTTTAGCTTTATTCTGAACCTTTTTATCATCAGAAGTCGCAATAATATTTTGTTGATCGTTTATAATTTCCTTAATTTCCATAATATCATTATCCCATCCCTCCACTATTTTTTCCATATTTTTTATATCATCCATCGCTTTCAAATCTTTTTCAGGCATTTCTGTATTTTCAAAAATTGCTTTTGACTGGATTTCTTTTATTCTTTCTGTGTTTACGGGTTGATTTAACACTTCAAGTCTGTCAACTTTAGTTAAAGTGTTTGCATTTGCAAAATCAACAGGATCTACATTCAACAAAACATCAACTGCTATTTCCTGATTACTCAAAGCTTTGTTCTCAAATTCCAAAGCACGCGCTAGGACTTCAACTCTCTGATCCTGATTTTCTATTTTTTCAGCTTGTTTTCTTAAATCCCTTCCCTGATTATAGTAAAAATCTGCCTCATTCATGAATTGTTTCGCAATTTGCTTATTATAACCGACATCTTTTAATGATTCGTGCATTTCTGATATTTGATTTTTGTACAGATTATACTTCAAACTATCAGACTTTCCATATGAATTATATGCTTTTTCAAGAGTATTATTTGCTTCAATTTCTTTTTTATCAATCCCTTTTAATAATTTATTTTTATCAGATGTATTATATGTATTTGTTGCTTGTTCTTTTTTTAGTTTAATTTCTTCCAGTTGCGTTTTTGCTTCAGTTTCTAATGTATTGGCAATATGCTGTTCCTTTCTGGATTCCACCAACTGTTTTTCTTCTTCAGGTAGCAAAGTGATATTTTTATTATTTGATGCATTTTCAGGATTAACATTATTGTTTGAAGTATTATTGTTTTCAGCAACAAAAACCTGATCTTTCTGATCAGCATGATCAATAAATAAGTCAATGGCATGTTTTTGTTTTTGCATGGCAATAATTTCAAGATTTTTTGCTTTTATAAGCTCTTGATTTTTAGTATCAGCATCTTCAATTATATCTGCATTTTCACGAATAAGTTTTGCTTTTTCAAAAAACAAACCTGCTTCTTTTTCAAGATTATTGGCTAATACAACTTCTTCATTTGTACTAACAAAATGAAGATTTTCAAGTTTGCTTTCATACAAACCATATTCCTGATCATTGGCTTCCTGATATATAGAGTTTATGTTTGTAAATAATTCTTTTAAGTTAATTTCTTTATCAGTGATTTTTTTCTGAATTTTTTTCTTCTCAGAATCATCCTTTGTAGTATTTAGTGAATTTCTTAACTCATCAACTTCCTTTTTCAAATTAAACCAATTTTCTATACCATCATCAGCAAACTTTCTGTCATTAGAAGTAAATCCAAGTGTTTCCCTTTCAATTTTTGATAACTCAAAATTATTTTTCGGTTGATATTCTGTCGCTTTAACTAAAAGATATTCAGACGATACATCAGAATTATTTACTTCATCAGATGCCTGATCTTTTAAAGACTCGGCTAGTGTATTGCTTTCATCAGCTGCTTTTTTGCTATATGACACTAATTTTTGAAGATTATCTATATCTTTTTGTATATTCTTTTTTAATAATTCATCATCAACATTTTCCATAACATTCTTCATCGCTTCAAGCTTCTTTTCCTGTGAAACTGCTAAATTTTCAAAGTATCGCGTGTTGAACAACTCTTTTTCATATTGTTTCACTTTTGTATCTGCTACTTCATTATTTCCAAAAGAAAAAACCGGATTGTTATCAATGAGATCCTCCTGATAGGAAATGTAGGAATCTGCTATGTTATTTTCAGCAATACCAGATTGTTTAAATTGCTCATCAGATTTATTCTTTTTAATTTCTGCAAGCTCTTCGAGGTCTTTAATCTGATATGTCAAGAATGTAATTCTTACAGAATCTTCTGTTGTACTTAACTCTTTTCGTTTTATATCAGCAAGATAATACAATGAATCCGAAATGTTTTTATTTTTTCTGGCCTCGTTGTATAATTGATTGGAATTATTTGTTTCAACATTTTTATTTTCAGCCAGATATTGTTGTTCAGCAATACGTGCTTCGTTTTTCTTTTTATCTGATTGTTGCTTTTTAATCAACGCTAAGTCGTCTAATTCGCGAATTTCATCTTCCAGTTTTGATTTTTCAGACTGATCAGTCAATTGGTTATACATAAAACGTTTCTCATCAGCAATTACATTTAAAGAATCTGCTGCTTTTTTATCCTTATCTGCAGATTTAATCAGTGCAATTGCTTTTTCAGATTTTATATTCTGATATTTATTTTCAGTTTTATTGTTTGCATTATTTACATTTTCTACATTTTCTACATCGTTATTTTCAATGATAGTATTATCTGAACTATTATTATTAATATTATTGTCCGATGTATTATCTTTTACTACCTTATTTTCAACAGTCAACAATTCTTCAGCTTTATTCTTATCGGCTATTAATTCTTTTTCAAAAATGTCTTTTTTCAGATTTTCCTTATTAATTGCAGAAAGGTTTTCATTTATCTTTTCATTTGAAACCTCATTGTTTTCTATAACAGTTTTTTGAGTTTTGAAAATTGCAAGTTCATTGTTAATATTTTTTTTCTCAATTTCCAGCTTATTTATATTCTGAGTTGCTTTTAATTCCTTTTGTTTATTTGCTTCCAATTCATCCTTTAATGAAGCAATATCTTCATTGATTATAGATTTTTCGTTCTCACTTTTTGTAGAATTCAGTTTTGTTTCAGATGCATTAATTTCATTTATGATTTTTTCATTTTCTCTCTTCAGATCAGATACTTGTAGATTCTTCTTTGCAATCTCATTATCCTTTGAATCAACCATGTTTTCTCTAATCTTTATTTCAGTCTCAATATCAGAATATTTATCAACAGATTTATTCATAAATTCTCTGTTATTAATCAATTCATTATATAAGACCTCCACATTCTGTTCATCTCCTGAAGATATCTTCTCCGCAAAAATTTTCATATTCTCAGCATCTTTTTCCTTTTCTTTAGCTGAATTTTCAAGAACTTTTGCAATATTATAGGCAGCGATAGCCTCATCGTCCAACACATCAGCTTCTTTTATTAGTTTTTCTGCCTTTTGAGAATCTGTTTGTCTTATTTTTTCTGCTTCTATTCGCTTCTGATCAGCATTTTTATTCTTTTCATCAGCCATTATATAGGCTAAATCTGACTGTTTCTGAGTATTTTCAATATCTTCATTTACAATAGCAGTATCTTTTACAGACTCAGACAACAGATCATTTATCGTTAGATTATTTGAATATGATAAGGCACTGAAATTAAAATTATTCTGATTTTTGGTGGTTGAATTATTATTACTTTGATTATTATTGTCAACAAGATTCTGTTGATCTTTATTAGTTCTCATAGCTAATGGTGAAATTTCAAGTTTTGATTTTTGAATTACTTCATCATAACTTTTTATTTCTCTTTCAATAGGATTTTTATCTACCTCAATTTTAAAAACTGAAATTTTCTCACCACTTGTTTCTCTGTTTGAAGCAAAATATGCAAAATCTTCTTTTGCATCTGATATGTATAAAATGTCATCAAAAGGAGAATTTGTTGGAAAATCCAGATTGACAGGGACACTCCATTTGCCTGTAGAATTGTCATATACAGTCCTGAAAACATCATACCCCCCCATACTATTATGGCCTTTAGAGCTGAAATAAAGCGTCTTATTATCAGTATGAATATATGGGTAATCTTCATCATACTGAGTATTTATTTCGGTACCCAGCAATTCATAAACACCCCAGCTTCCATCTGCTTGTTTTTTTGACCTGTAAATATCTTTGCTCCCTTTTTTATCTGAACCATAACTTGAAAAATAAACATATCCACTGTCTGATAAAAACATTAGTCCACCATGCCCCAATTTCTGATCAACCTTTGTCTGAAATTCGGGAGGCTTAACAATAAGTTTTCCTCCAAAATCATTTAATTCATATGAATAATGAAAATTCTCCAGATTGATTTTCTTATTATCAATGACAATTAAATCGCTGATATAGCGAATAAGGGTTTTTCCGTTTTTCGCCATATCAACAAACATATTTACTTCATATTCTTTTAATTCGGTAGCTGTTGCGTTTGATTTAAAACTACCATAATTTTCAAGCGCTTCATCAAACTTATAACCAAGGTGGTATCCTCTTCCAAGATAAAAATAAATAACAGGATTATCACTTTTCATCGAAGCGAATATAAGATATTTAATTGCTTTTTCTATATCATCGTTGGTTTCAATCAAACAGACGCCATATCCAAAATTATAATTAGCTTCCTTTGGGTAAAGACTTAAAAGCTGACTAAAAAGCGGTTTGGCTTCTTCGAAATTTTTCTTTAAAAACAAATCAAATGCGCGGGCTTCCAGTTCGGTTTCACCTTCTGATAACTCCTGACTCATTCCGCTCGGGAATTCTTCACCGGAGCGCA
>JBDRPR010000424.1:0-7082 GCA_043826845.1 Bacteroidota bacterium | reverse complement strand
CTATAACCAACTTGCTGTTGCCAAATCATTTAAGGAATTTGAGATTCAATTGAAAAACATACCTGATGAATCTATTGTTTTTCATGGTTTAAAAAACCATTTCTCTATATGGCTGATGGCACATGGAGAGATTCAGATAGCAAAAATAATTAACCCTGTAAAAGTTTCAGACTTTAAAACTCCTTCAGAAATCAGAGATTTTATACTAGATGTCATCCATAAATATCGTTACAATCAGGATAAAGGAAAAATTGTACAGTTCTCTGAAGAGGCCATTATGGATGAGTCAAATATTGTAAGTCTTGCTTCCGGAGCTTTGGGTGGAAAAGGACGTGGGCTTACATTTGTAAATTCTTTGATCTATGACTTTGATTTTTCCCGGTTGGTATCAGAAATGCATATCAGAACTCCCAGAACATCAATTATCGGAACCGATGAGTTTGATCTTCTTTTGGAAAAAAACAATTTGCGCGATGCCGTAAATATTGAAAAAGACTATGCTGAAATTAAAAAGAAATTTTTGGAGGCAGAATTATCCTATAATTTAATAAAACGTCTTAAAATATTTTTAAAATTAATAACTCAGCCTATTGCAATAAGGTCATCAAGCTTATTTGAAGATTCTTTAATGCAACCTTTTTCAGGAATTTTTGCGACATATTTACTTCCCAATAATCATCCTGATTTAAACATTAGGTTAAAACAAGCAATGGATGCTATTAAACTTGTTTATGCCTCAATATATTCTCCAGATTCCAAAAGGTATTTTGAAGCTATCAATTATAAAATTGAAGAAGAAAAAATGGCTGTTATAATTCAAGATGTTGTTGGAAATATGTACGATCAGTATTTTTATCCTCACATCAGCGGTACTGCACAATCTCATAATTATTACCCTGTTTCCCATATGAAACCTGATGAAGGATTTGCAGTTGCTGCAGTTGGCCTTGGTATTTACGTTGTTGAAGGAGAAAAATCCTATCGTTTTTCACCTAAATATCCTCAAATTGAGATAAATTCACCCAAAGATCTGTACAAAAGTTCTCAGGTTGATTTTTTTGCAGTTGATTTAAATAAACAAAATCTAAATTTGCTCGAAGGAGAGGAAGCCGGTTTAATAAAATTAGATATAACTACTGCAGAAAGTCATGGGACTATAAAACATACTGCGTCTGTTTATGATATAGATAATGAACGAATTACTCCAGGCATAGAGACTAATGGCCCAAGAATTATAAATTTTTCGAACATACTAAAATTCAATTATATTCCATTGTCCCAAACTCTTATAACAACACTGGATCTTGTAAAAGAAGCACTTGGATCTCCTGTGGAAATCGAATATGCAATTGATCTTAACCGAGATAAAAACGGATTACCATCATTCTATTTGCTTCAGATAAAACCTCTAGTTGGAAATGACGAGGATTATAATATAGATCTGGATAAAATTGATGAAAATCAGATATTGCTTTATGCAGAAAAAAGCATGGGAAATGGTAAAATTGATACACTTACAGATATTGTTTTTGTCGAACCCAAAGCTTTTGACAATCTGAAAACTATGGAGATGACTTATGAAATTGAACAAATTAACGAGAAATTTATGCGGGAAAACAGGAAATATATCCTGATGGGGCCAGGAAGATGGGGTACCCGTGACCGGTTTATTGGAATCCCTGTCGCCTGGCCTCAAATCTGCAATGCAAAAATAATTGTTGAAATGAGCCTCGAAGATTTTCCGTTAGATGCATCGCTTGGCTCTCACTTTTTTCATAATGTGACTTCTATGAATGTAGGCTATTTCTCTATTCAACACTCATTATCAAGCAATTTTATTAACTGGGAATTTTTAAAATCACAAAAATTGATTGAGAAAACAAAATATTTTAAACATGTGAGATTTGATAAACCCCTTGAAGTAATAATGGATGGTAAAAAACGGATTTCTTTAATCATGTGGAAAAAATGAATAATTTAAATTCATCATACGATATTTTGCTTCGTTTAAAAGAACGGGAAAAAGAACTGAATTGTATTTATCAGATTGATAATGTACTGAGAAATTACGATGAAGATACTGCTTCTGTTTTTAACAAACTGCTTCTTATAATTCCCGATGGCTGGCAATACCCGAATATTTGTAAAGTAGAAATCAAATATAATGATGTCAGCTACAGATCTCCATGTTACATCGAGACTAAATGGTCTTACTCAGCTGACATTATTTTTGAAAATAATCTGGAAGGATATATTAAAATTTTGTATTCAGAGCTTTGTGATGATCAAAATAATTATTTTTTACCTGAAGAAATAAAGTTACTAAATGCAATTGCTGATAGAATAGGAATTTACTTATTTCATAAAAAGGCTGGTTCATTACTTAAGATCATATCTGAAAACAAAATACACACACCGTCTGATTTTATTGATCTTCTGCACAATGATCAAATTCATTGGAAATGGAGAGACTATATTATCAGAGAAGCAGTTGAAATGACAAATTTTGAAGAACTTGGAATATTTGGAATTTATCTTGCCGGAAGCACAAAAAATGCTACATCAGGCCCTGCAAGTGATATAGATATTATTGTTCACTATAGCGGTAAATCTTTTGATAAAAAAATGATTTGTAACTGGTTTAATGGATGGTCTTATTGTCTGAATGCATGGAATTATGAAAAAACCGGTATAAAATCCAATCATGGGCTGATTGATCTGCATCTAATTACTGATAAAGATATTAATAACAAAACCAGCTTTGCTGTCATGATAAATTCCATGATAAATAGTGCAAAACCGATTAAAATTATAAACCGAAATGACTAGATGTCTTTTTGTTTCCGATTTACACGGAAATATTTCAAAATATGAAAAACTAGTCGCAAAAATTGAGACAGATAAGCCTGATATTGTTTTATTTGGTGGCGATCTTACTCCAAATCCGTCAAAAAGACTACCTGATAATATTCGGGATTTTTTTAATGATTATTTTATTCCATTATTTAAGCATCTTAGATCCAAATTAAAAAAACATTATCCTGAGATGCTGATAATCTTAGGAAATGATGATGATCGTACACTGGAGAATGAATTTATCAGAAAGCAGAAAATGGGTTTATGGAAATATATGCATAAAAACCGTTTTAATTACAAGGAATTTTCTTTTTTTGGTTATTCACACGTACCTCCCACTCCATTTTTGTACAAAGACTGGGAAAGATATGATCTCAGCCGGTATGTTGATCCGGGATGTATTCCACCGGCTGAAGGTTATCACACAATTGACAGTGGAGAAGATATAGAATTTATTACTATACAATCGGAACTTGAAAGTCTTACCGGTGATACTGATCTTTCAAAATCGATATTTTTATTTCATTCTCCACCCTATCAGACAAATCTGGACAGAGCTGCTCTAGACGGGATAAAATATGACCATGTACCACTTGATGTTAATGTGGGAAGTATTGCAATAAAAAAGTTTATCGAAAACAGACAGCCCTGGCTGACACTTCATGGACACATTCATGAATCAACAAGAATTACAGGAGAATGGAAAGAGCAAACCGGAAAATGTTTATCTTTTAATGCAGCACACGATGGTACTGAATTATCTGTTATATCGTTTGAATTAGAGGATGTAGCAAATGCAAAACGAATTTTGATTTAACCAAAATGGAATATCAAAAAGATAAAAGTAATAAACTGATTGATCTTAAAGATGTCAATTTTCATGACACTTCCTTTAACCTGTTAATGCAGAAAAGAATTTACAGAGTCCTTCTGATTTGTAGTAATTATGATGCATTTATGCTGGAAGAAGACGGAAGAATTGATGAACTGATTTTTAATGAATATGTTTCACTGAATTTAAGATATCCTCCTGTTTTTATTCGTGCAAGCGGAGCTCATGAAGCTATTAAAAAGCTTGAAGAGCAAAATATTGATTTGATAATATCGATGCTGAATATTGAAGATACAGGAGTATTTGAATTTTCGAATTTAATTAAAAAACAGTATCCGAAAATACCTATCGTTGTGCTTACTCCTTTTTCAAAAGAAGTTTCAATAAAAATCGACAAGGGGGACCTGAGTTCAATTGATTACGTTTTTTGCTGGTTAGGTAATTCTGATATTCTGCTGGCAATTATAAAACTTATTGAAGACAAAATGAATACTCCTGTGGACGTAGAACAGATTGGTGTTCAGATCGTAATACTTGTTGAAGATTCAATAAGATATTATTCCAGTTATCTTCCCAATATATATAAAATCTTTTTTCAGCAGTCAAAAAGGTCTATGTCTGAAGGTGTAAATGAACATCAACAGAATCTCAGAATGCGCGGAAGACCTAAAATTCTGCTTGCGACCAATTATGAACAAGCAATTCATCTGTACGAAAAATATAAAAGAAATATTTTAGGTGTGATTTCAGACATCAGCTATAACAGAAACGGGAAGCTTGATAAACATGCAGGGATTCATTTATGCAAGAAAATTATATCTGAAAATGAACACATGCCATTTTTGTTGCAATCATCTGATATTAAAAATGAACAATTAGCAAAAGAATTAAAAGTAGGTTTTCTGAACAAATATTCAAAAACTCTTTCTATTGAATTGCGCAATTATATCATCAAACATCTGGCATTTGGTGATTTCATTTTCAGAATGCCCGGAACATTGAAAGAAATAAACCGCGCGACTGATCTGAAATCCCTACAGGAAAAAATTCTTAAAGTACCTGATGAATCTATCGAATATCACATACAAAGAAATGATTTTTCAAAATGGTTGAATGCAAGAGCTTTGTTTGAAATTGCCCAACTTTTTAAATATATAACACCCGATTTCTTCAAAAACACAGATGAAGTCAGAACATTTATCTTTGATATTATCGCTAATTACAGACGTAATAAAGGACGTGGAGTAATTGCAAAATTTGAAATGGGTTCTTTTGATGAATATCTGAACTTTTCAAGAGTAGGTGATGGCTCAATAGGGGGAAAAGCCCGCGGATTGGCATTTATAGACTCATTAATAAAAAAATATGAAATAAGGAATAAATATGAAAATGTAATTGTTAGCATTCCACGATCAATGGTTTTAAGTACAGAAATTTTTGATGAATTCATGGAATTTAACAATCTGTATAAAACTGCATTGTCAAATCTACCTGATGAAGAAATTCTTGATGCATTTATTGCTGCCCGACTTCCAAGCCGTGTTCATCAGGCGCTTTATACTTTTCTAAGTATTTTAAAAAATCCGATAGCAGTACGTTCATCAAGCAAACTTGAAGACAGTCACTATCAGCCATTCGCTGGAATATATTCCACATATATGGTTCCTAATTATCCTTCTGATACTCAAAAAACGGTTAAAATATTAACCGAAGCAATAAAAAGTGTATATGCATCAGTATTTTTCAAAAGCAGTAAAGCATATATGGCAGCAACATCAAATGTAATTGATGAAGAAAAAATGGGAATTATTTTGCAGGAAGTCTGCGGTAAAAAATACGGAGAAAGACATTATCCGACTATGTCAGGTGTTGCCAGGTCAATAAATTTTTATCCTGTTGATCCCGAAAAAAATACTGATGGAATTGTTCATATTGCTTTTGGTCTTGGTAAATATATTGTCGATGGAGGAATTGCATTAAGATTTTCTCCGAAATATCCGCAAAAAGTCTTGCAACTGGGAAGTACTGAAAATTCACTTCGAGAAACACAAAAATATTTTTATGCCATTAATCTGGCACAGAACAGCTTTATTCCATCTGTTGACGATGGAAAAAATCTTCTGAAACTAAGCATCAATGATGCCATTGAAGACAATTCGCTTAAAATGGTTGCATCTACTTTCGATATTGATAATAATCTGATACAGGATGGAATAAATCACGAAGGGAAAAAAATCATCACCTTCTCTCCTATTTTAAAATATAACAAGTACCCTATTCCTCAGATTATTGAAGATTTGCTTGATATATGTGAAAAAGAGATGAACAACCCTATTGAAATTGAATTTGCTGTTGATTTAAATCCAAACGAATCAAATAATGTTATTTTTAATTTTCTACAAATCAGACCTATAGTTGATAATGACCAGTCAATAAACATCAATATTGAATCGGTTGATCCGTTAAAAACCATTGTTTTCTCGAATTCTGCTTTGGGAAACGGTATTTTCAGAGATATCTGCGATTTCATATATATTAAGCCTGAAGTTTTTGATTCATCAAAAACCGGCCTAATAGCAAAAGATATTGAAAGGTTAAACGATTATTTTATTAAAGAAGAGAAGCATTACATTTTAGTTGGTCCGGGAAGGTGGGGCTCAAGTGATCCATGGCTGGGGATTCCTGTTAAATGGGCTCAGATATCAATGGCTAGCGTGATTGTTGAATCAGGTCTTGAAAATTACAGGATTGATCCAAGTCAAGGTACTCATTTTTTTCAAAATCTGACTTCTTTCAGAGTAGGATATCTTACTGTAAATCCATATATTAATGACGGCTTTTATGATCTTGAATTTTTAAACAAACAGGAAGCTGTTTATGAAAATGAGTACATCAGACACCTGAAATTTCCTGAACCGGTCATTGTTGAAATTGACGGTAAATCTAATAAGGGAGTTATTTATAAATGATGTGGGTTTGACGCATGGCTCTCATTTACTTTATGTTTGGTTGCGTCAATTATACACTCCGTTTTCATTTGTTCTTGTTATTATTAACTCATTTCCATACCTATTTGCAAATGTGAGTCCATTGATACAATTAATAGAAACACAATTAAATAATAAAATTTTGTTTTATCTCCTACAAATAAATTTATAATTTCAGAACTCCTGACCCGGTAATTGTAATTCAACTGATTGCAGCTTTATTTCGCAAAATGAAACTGCACGACCCCGAAGGAGTCGAATATAAATACCCCCGTGCAAATGAGTGAAACGAATGCAACACAGGGTTATGAGAAACCCCAAAATGATTTTGGCGGAAAATTTGCCTTTTATGCAAATTTTATGACAAAATCAATGTGTTTCATTTTGCGAGAGGTCAGGAGTTCTGA
>JBDRPR010000423.1:0-2881 GCA_043826845.1 Bacteroidota bacterium | reverse complement strand
ATGCTCCTGCTTCATTGACGTTCAGCTCGTTTATAATTCCACCGGATGATGCCCTAACCTTTATTATTCCGATGCTGTCGCTGTACACACCTGAGTTCTCCAGAGCTTTACTTTCTTTTGTCTGTATCTCAAATATAATCTCATCTTTCTGAACAAAACTCCCGAATTTCGGATACACTTTTATTATATAACCGGATATCGGAGCGACAATGGTATTCTTTTTCAGGTAAACAGTTTTCCCGTATAGACTGATATAAGTTTCAATTTCCCCCAGTTTTACCTGGCTTGTCTTTACGGATATCAGCGGTGCCTTCTCATCATGAACAGTATTCTGCTCTTTGCATGAGAAAAGCACAGAAAATAAGATTATTATTGATAAAGTTCCTGCCCCGTTTTTCATCCTGTGCAATTAATAGTTCCAGTAATTATAAACATTGATTAAAGCTAATTTCTCCATTTTAAGAAGAAGGTATTCCTGTTTTTTTGATGCTATATCTTTCAATAAATTTTTAAAGTCCATAACGGAAACCTCACCCTGCGACAGCTCATCCGAATAGGTGTCAGACAATAAATTATAACGGTTTATTTGTTCATCAATAAAAATCATTCTTTGATCCAGTGAGTTGATCCGGGTAAGAATTTTGTTTTTATTGTTGGTGTTTTGTGTAATGAAGAACTGTCTCTCAAATTCGAGTGACTGCAAGTTAATATCTGTTATTTGCCTGTGAATTTTACGCTGTTTTCCATCATAAATATTCCAGCTGAAACTTATTCCCGTGCTGAATCCGAATCTGTTAAGGGAAGGCAGGTAAACGGCATTTAAACCTGTATTGGCAAAGAAATCAAACTGAGGCTTATATTTCAGTTCATTGATTATTTGTTCTGTAGCTATGTTCATGCTATCGAGCATGTAAGAAACCAGAAATTGGGAGCTTGTAACTGTATCAGCTCGTAATGTTAAATTTATTTCCTGTAAATCAATAGTTCCGCTGTCGCTGATTCCACATAACAGATTCAGATCGTAGAGATTGCTTTCATACTCTGCCAAATATGTTTTATACTCAAGCTCAAAATTCTGATATTCAATTTGCAAAAGCAAAAAATCTGTTTGTTTATAGATGGCATTTGTTACCAGTTTTTGCATTATCTGCAATTGAACAGCAAACTCATTTAACAATTCAGAAATAATATCGCTCTGGTATTTTGATTTCAGACAAAGGATATACTGATGACTGACCACCTGCTCTAACTCATGTTTTGTCAGTGCTATCCGGTTATTGCTGATACGCTGTTAAATATCGGCTTTACCGGAATAAACCCGAAGTCTTGAACCCGACAGCAGGGGTTGTTTTAACGATATGATTGCCTGATACTGACCACCATCAGAATAGGCAAAGTCATATCCATTGTAATTAATGGCATCGGACGATACCCATTCAAAACGGGATGTACCGTTGTTATGTGAAATAACGGGTGCAAATAAAACACCGGCTTCAATGTTAAGTTCCGGTTTTGAAAGAATACTCCTGATCAGTTCCGACTCAAGCCCAATAATTTTGTTTTCATTTTTTGCATCATTGATTAAAGGACTGTTCATATTGGCCCGTTCCAGGTAAAAATTCAGATCCCGGTGCTGGGCATATAGAACTCCCTGCAATAACAATAAACATATAGGAAGAAAATAGATTTTCATCTGTTTTTATTGTTTCAGTATTTCGGATTTATCGTAAAACAATGAAGTTCATTATTTTCATAATGGATTTCAAGATCATGAGTATCGCAAATATTTTTTACAATTGCCAGACCAAGTCCGTTTGATCTTGAATTCCCTTTGGAAAAACGGTTAAAGATAGTTTTATCGGTCAATGTATTTGTATCGCCCGTATTACATATAGAAAATTCTTTTTCAGTAATTGAAATCCGGATAAATCCATCTGTGACATTATGGTACACAGCATTTGATAATAAATTGTTAATCAATAGTTCAGCCAGTTGTTCATTCATTTTGAGGATAAAATTATTGTCAGCCTGTAATTCAACATTCAGGTTCTTTGTTTCAAAAAGACCTGAAAATTCAAGTAGCTTCTCTCTGATTATGTCATTTAAAATTAAAGTCTTATCGGCAATGAACTGCCTGTTTTCGATTTTTGTAAGCAACACAAGCCCCTGATTAAGCGTTGACAGCCTCTTGATTGCATTTATTGCAGAAACTACTTTTTGAAAGGTTTCCGCGTTTAATTCCTGTTGCAATACTTCTTCAAGATTTAGCAATACGATGGAAAGAGGTGTTTGAATTTCGTGTGAGGCATTCTCTGTAAATTCTTTCAGTGAAAAATAATCGGCCTTTAATTTCTCGGTCAGCTTGTTCAAAACTGTGTTTAATCTGTCAAATTCCTCAATATCAGAATTCAAAAGAAGCAATTTAGTGTTTTCATGTAAGCTGAAATTTTCTATTTCCTGTAAATTGTGTTCAAAACCGGCCCACACTGTTTTATTTATTCTTTTACTGATAAAAAACGACATGCCAAATGCAGACAACAGCAGAATGAACAGGGATAATGCAAGAACAATCACGAAATCTTCGCTTTCAAAGTACGATTGTCTTAACCTGACAGAATAGTCGAAGCCATTTATCCTGACATGGTTTGAATATTCCAGGTAGGCTTCCATTTCGTTTTCCTGCTTGTTCATAATGTAAATTTCATTAAAACAGGGTTTCTCAGTACCCGGAGAATCGGTTTTATTTATCTCAATAACAGGATAAATGTTTGGAATATTACCTGTTTCAGTAATTTGATTAATAATCAGATATTCTTTCTCTAAAAGGGTCTCTTTCGTTTCATTCAGAATGATAAGACGTAAAATAAAATACCCGCTGGCC
>JBDRPR010000422.1:0-6344 GCA_043826845.1 Bacteroidota bacterium | reverse complement strand
GATGATTTTTTATATAAAATTGGTATTCAGTCCACAGGTCGTATCGTGGCTTCGGGATATTGTAATAACGGATCTTATCATGATGTGTCAATGGCTTGTTACAATACTGATGGAAGTTTATACACAGGCTTCAGTGGAGATGGTAAATATAATTTTAGCATCAGTGAAGGTTCTGATTACTCTAGGGGAATGGTCATACAGCCTGATGATAAAATTGTAGTTGCCGGATATGCATATTATGGCGATAACCGTCTGATAATGGCTAGAGTTAATGTAAACGGCACCCTTGATGCTGGCTTTGGGTCCAGTGGTACTGTGATCGCTAATAATAGCGAATATATTGAGAATGTTTTTATTCAGCCAGACGGGAAACTGGTACTCACAGGTGACAATTTCAACGATTTCATTGTCATAAGATATAATACAATTGGTTCCAGAGACAACACTTTTGGCTCAAGTGGTAAAGTGACAACTGCTGTAACACCGAGTTCTGATATTTCTATAACCGGGATGATGGATGGTTGGTATATATTTAACGCAGGATCTTGTTACAATGGAGCTTATGATGCTGCGATCACAAAACATTATGGCTGCATTGAACCTTATTTTACTTCAATGCCTGTTGATGAAACAGTTTGTGAAGGTGAGAATGCAAGTTTTACTGCAGTAGCGACCGGTTCTACCCCTTTGACTTATCAATGGTATGACATGATGCTGAATCCGGTTGGAACTAATTCTATGATATATAGTATTACTTCTGCTACCACTGCAAACTCCGGAATGTATTATTGCGAAGTCACAAATGCCTGCGGGTCTATGTCTTCTGATTATGCAAATCTTACTGTTTATGAAAATCCAATGGTAGATGCAGGTATGGATGCTGAAGTATGCGATGGTGATCAGACAATTCTTTCTGCAATGGGAGGTGATATTTTTGACTGGAGCGACGGAGTGATGCAGGATATTCCTTTTATCCCAACTTCTACAAATACATATACTGTTACTGCTACCGATATTATGTCGGGTTGCACTGCAACAGATGATGTTCTTGTTACTGTTAATCCGCTACCAAATGCATTTGCAGGTAACGACCAGACAGTATGTGAAGGCGCAGAAGCAATTTTATCTGCTACAGGAGGAGACATGTATAGCTGGAGCGACGGAATTATGCAGGATATGCCTTTTTATCCTACTTCTAATATGACATATACTGTGACTGTTATTAACTCTTCAACTTATTGTATGGCGTCAGATGATGTGGATATTACTGTTGTACCTTCACCATTTGCTGACGCAGGAATGGATCAGCAAGTGTGTGAAGAAGATTATATATCTCTTAGTGCCACTGCATCCGGAGGCACCGGAACATATTCATATTTATGGGATAACGGAATTCAGCAGGGTGTACCTTTTCAGGTTTTTATGATGACAACATATACAGTTACTGTTACTGACGACAATAATTGCACATCAACTGATGATGTATATGTTGATGTATTACTAAAACCTTTTGCAGACCCAGGCATGGATCAGACAATTTGTTTTGGCGATGTAGCAACTTTAACTGCATCAGGAGGAGATGATTATATATGGGATAATGGTGTTATTCAGGATGTTCCATTTTATCCTTCTACAACCACAACATACACGGTAACTGTTTCATACGCAAGTGGCTGTTATGATATTGCTTCGGTTACGATTTTTGTTGATCTGATACCTGTTGTTGACGCAGGTACAAATCAGACAGTTTGTGCAAACAATGCAGATGTTACATTATCTGGTTCTGTATCTGATGCGACAGGAGCAATATGGTCAGGCGGATTTGGGTATTTTTCTCCTGATTCATATACTCTAAATGCAGTTTATACTCCAAGTGCTGCCGAAATTTCTTCAGGTGTTGTAACTTTGACATTGACCTCCTTTGGGTCAGGAGAATGTTCAGATGTTTCAGATGATGTAACAATAACATTTACTCCTGCTCCAACAGTTTTTGCCGGTACAGACCTGTATGTTTGTGAAAGCAGCTTACCAGTAAGTTTAAATGGATCTGTTACTATTGCTGCCGGAGGAATATGGTCAGGAGGGATAGGTACATTCAGTCCAAATAATACTGCATTAAATGCAACATATACTCCTGATGTATCAGAAATTGGAATGGATGTTACATTGACATTAACGACAACAGGAAATAATAACTGTAATCCGGTTTCTGATGATATTACAATTTATTTAACTCCTGCTCCGACAGTTTATGCCGGAGCTGATCAATCTGTTTGTGAAGGAAATCCGGCCATTACGCTGGATGGAATTGTAAGTAATGCAGCAAGTACAATATGGTCGGGAGGAACAGGAACATACAACCCTAACAATACTTCATTAAATGCAATATATAATCCTTCAATGGCAGAAATAACCAATGGAGTTTTCACTCTTACTTTATCTGCAACAGGATTTGGAAGTTGTACTGGTGTTGTTACAGATCAGGTAGTTGTTGTTATTAATCCAAATCCATATGTGGGTATTGATACTATAATAAACACATCCTGTTACGGATCGTGTACCGGTTCTGCAGTTGTTTTTGGTATTGGCGGAACAGCACCATATAGTTATAGCTGGTCAGCATCAGCAGGAGGTTCGACTGACTCTGTTGCAACTTATTTATGTGCAGGTTATCATTATGTTACAGTTGTTGATGATAACGGTTGTTATGCAAATGAATCAATAGAAGTTACAGAACCAAATGAATTAAATGTTTCTGTATCAAATGTAATTCCAAATACATGTTATAGTGGACATGACGGAGTAATTAATACAAGTGTTACCGGAGGCACATCTCCATATACGTATCTTTGGTCAAATGGTGCAATTACTCCAAACAATTCAGGGTTAATTGCCGGAAATTATTCGGTAACTGTTATTGATGCAAATGGTTGTTCTTCTATTTTATACAATATTGCAGTCGGACAACCACCACAAATACAGGTGTATATTAATACCACCAATGCTATGTGTAATCAATCTGATGGGACAGCAACGGCAACTGTAACGGGAGGAACATCACCGTACTCATATCTCTGGAGCAATATGACGACCATTAATCCTGCAATTGATCTTTCAGCCGGATCTTATTCTCTAATTGTAACAGATAATAATGGATGTATTAAGACTAAGTATTTCAGTATAAGTAATAGTGGCGGTTTTACTTTGTCTGCCAATATAACGGATGCAGATTGTTTCGGTGACAATTCCGGAGCAATTGATATGAACATTTCAGGTGGGACAGCTCCTTTTACAATATCCTGGTCATCCGGAGAAAGCACTGAAGATCTGACAAATCTTGTTGCAGGAGCATATGATGTTATAGTTACTGACTACAATAATTGCATGGGAATGGAAACTTTTGAAGTTCAGGATGGTGTTGAGATCAATTTTTCAACATCTGTTAATAATCCAACCTGTAGCCAGACTGACGGATCAATCACTATTACTCCTTCAGGGGGTTTATCTCCTTATACTTATGAATGGTCAAACGGTGCAAGTTCCTATGAAATTACAGGATTGGCAGCTGGAAGTTACTTCGTAACAATTACAGACGCAAATAGTTGTTCTGCAGATGGAATGATTAGTCTTGCAAACACCGGAGGACCGGTTATTACGATAGATTCTCTGATATCGGCATCTTGTGGAGGAAACGGATCTGCATATATTTCTGTGACCGGAGGCACATCACCATATACTTTTGTATGGTCTGATTTGTCAACAAACGAAGATATTGAAAATGTTTCTCCTGGTAATTATAGCGTTTCTGTAAGTGAGCAAGGAGGATGTATGACTGTCGAAAATTTGATAATTCCAATCGTTCAATTACCTGTTCAGCCAATTTGTGTTGTTACTGTAGATACTATGTTAGGGAGAAATTTAATTGTGTGGGAAAAAGTATCTACATCAGGTGTTGACTTTTATAAAATATACCGAGAAACTTCTATTCCCGATCAATATCATCATGTCGGAACCGTTGACTATGATTCGATGAGTGAATATCTGGATGCTGCTGCAAATCCTTTTGTAAGATCCTGGAGATATAAAATTACTGCTGTTGATATGTGCGGAAATGAATCTCCTTTAAGTTATTTCCATAAAACCTTGCATCTAACCATGAACCAGGGAATGGGCATGTCATATAATTTAATATGGGATGATTATGAGGGATTCACATATTATTCATTTATTATACAACGTTACCTGCCTTCTTTAGGGTGGGTTACTTTAGATACCTTGCCTAAAACACTTCACTCATATACTGATTCTCCACCTTCAACAACCGGAATAAGTTATTTGGTAAGCATAGTTGCTCCAAATCCTTGTATTCCGACAAGTTCTGCAAAAGCAAACGGAGGTCCTTACAGTCACTCCTACAGTAATTTGGAAGATGAAGGTGTTATTTCTTTGATCAGCGGACTTTCTCAAACAGGAATTATTGAAATTTATCCTAATCCTATGGATGCAAGCACTACTATTTTCTTTGACAATTTTGATAAAAACAGAAAAGTTATTATCTCCGATATTTCAGGGAAAATATTAAGAATCTACGAATATGTTTATGATAATATTTTAATTATTGAACGAGGAAATCTTACTCCCGGAATGTATCTCGTTGATATTGTTGGCGAAAAATCATTCAAGGCTAAATTAATAATTAAATAATTTTAACTTATTAAAAAAGGCTGTCTTTTAAAAAGACAGCCCTTTTTTTTGTTATTTATTGAGAAAAATATCTGTAAATAGTTGCATTTTAAAAAATATTCGTATATTAGCTTAAAATTTTAAAATCTCATAATATGAGAAATTTTCTAATTTTCACTTTCGTTTTTTTCTTTCTGTTTTGTTTTTCCAATTATGCCCAAAACGGACTTGTAAATTCAGGGAATAATATTATTGTAAGTACTGGTTCTACTCTAAAAATTTTGGGACCAAATGGAAATATTACAAATAATAATAATTCCGGAATAGATGGAAAAATAAAAAATGATGGGACGATAATAATAGAAGGAAACTGGATAAACAATGCAAATAATTATGTTTTTGTAAATTTAAATTCTACTGGAAATGTTGTTTTGAATGGTATTTATACTCAGGAAATCGGCGGAACAGGAAATTCTACAAAATTTGAAAACCTGTTTATCAATAATTCAGCCTCAACTGCAGTTGAAATCACAGGGCCTAACGACCAATATATAGAAAACAAATTAACATTTATTGATGGAACTATAAGTACAAACACAAATAAACTGATCATTTCCAATCCTGATTTTTCTTCAATCACAGGTTATAATAACACGAATTTTGTATTTGGCCATTTACGCAGATATATTTCAAATAATACCGACACATATGCTTTTCCTATAGGAAATGGACTGACAGGTACCGACTATTATTTAACAGAAATATTGAACAATAACATGACAGGAACAAATTATATTGATGCTTTTTTTGGCGTTTTAACAAATCATATTGATATAGATATGAATGTGACGGAATCAGGTATGATTTATAATTCATTTGGAACAGAAGGAGTCTGGTTTTTAACTCCTGATGTTTCTGTCACCGGAGGAAGTTTTGACCTTAGATGCTATCTTGATAATTTCTCTGGTTTATATGATAATCGGTTTGCTTTATTATCACGTCAGGATAATTCTCTGACTGCAGCAGATTGGGATTGTAATCCTTGTGGAATTGGTAATCCTGGAATTAATCCTGATGACGGAGAAGGACGATTATTAAGCGATGGTTATGCCCTCAGACAAGGTTATACGAGCTTTTCACAATTCGGAATTGGTAAAATTGATTGTCAGCAAGCACAATTACCTGCCGATGCTACAATATGTTATGGGGACAGCCTGATTTTGTATCCGGGGAGTTTTGGTTCATATCTTTGGTCAACAGGATCGACAGATTCGATATTGGTAATATTTGACAGCGGACAGTATTTTGTTGAGGTTGTAAATATTAATCCAGGTTGTGGGACAAGTAGTGACACAATAAATCTGACTGTTTCTACAATTGATAATACAATTATAATTCAGGACATTAGTTGTCATGGATACAACGATGGAAAGATTTCCATTTTCCCATCCGGTGGCACTCCTGACTATCATTATTATTGGGATCCGGCTCAGGCAGATACTTCACACATTACAGGACTGTCGTACAATTCATATACAGTCACAATAATCGATGCAAATGGTTGCAAAAAAACAATTCCTAAAATTCAGATTAATGAACCTGACAGCCTTTATATCACTTCCGATATAACTAACCCTATTTGTTCAGGAGTATCAAATGGT
>JBDRPR010000421.1:0-2935 GCA_043826845.1 Bacteroidota bacterium | reverse complement strand
ATGTTATTATTTGATGTTACGCAAAATAACATTTCCATATTTTTTAAGATTCCTCATTTCATCCCGAAAGCTTTCGGGATTTCATTCGGAATGACATGGACTGTGATACATGTATGAGGGAGAGGGTGAGCGTCTATGATAGTTGTTTTCAATGTAAATTATTTATTTGGACGCTCACCCTCTCCCTCCTGATAAAAGACATGCAATGTCATTCCAAACAAAGTGAGGAATCTTCTTTATATTGCTTTTGCGTAACATCAAATAATAACAATAATTACATTGTACCGAATCTATACATGTGATATCTGTATTACATCCAGCTTTCAATATCAGTTACACGATAGAAAATAAATTGTTCTCCTGTAAAAAATATTTGCTTATTTATTACTATCGTTTTATTGATACTACTCCGTTGTATGGGTTTTGTCCGTTCTTTAAATCTAAAATATATAGGTATGAACCCATTGGCAAAAGATTCCCATTATATGTACCATCCCATTGAATACCCGTATTAAATAAATATTCAGATCCTGTGCCTTCATAAGTATAAACATGGTCACCCCATCTGTTAAAAATCTCAATGCTTAATTCCGGATAGCTTCCGATACCTCTGATATACCAGGTATCGTTAAAACCATCTCCGTTTGGTGTAAATAATGTCGGTATTTTTATTGGTATATCAACTGTTACTGTATTTATGTATATACATTGATTACCATCAGTAATAGTTATTACATAATCACCTGACATTAGGCCTGCTATATCTTCAGTACTTGTGTTGTTATTATCATTCCACAAATATGTATATGGTAGAATTCCACCAGAAACAGTAATGTTAATACTTCCAAGATTATTCTCTATAAATACTGTGTCGGTTACAATTAATTGTATTGCTTCAGAAACAATAAAAGTATCGTTTAAATTACAATTGTTTATATCGGTAATTAATACATCATAGGTTCCTGAACCTATTCCTGTCAATAAACTATCAGTTCCTCCATCCGACCACAAATATATGTATGGACGTGTTCCCCCTGCTACGGTTAGTTCAATGCTTCCTGTAGTTTTTCCATAGCATAATGGTTCTATTATTGTAAACTCATCTATTATAAGCATATCAGGTTCTTCAACATATATTTTTGTTAGGGTGAAGCTACAATCATTATTATCAGTTACTGTCAAAGAATAGGAGCCTGAAAATAAATTTGTTAACGTACTGGTTGTGTCACCTGTGTTCCATAAATAATTATAGGGAGATGTGCCTCCGCTACCAAGTGCAATAATAGCTCCTGAAGCGCCTCCATAACAAAGAACGTGTTGAACAGGTGTTGTTACCTGTAAAATTGTATCGGGACCCTGGACTGTAATTGTATCTATTGCAACACAATTATTTAAGTCTGTTACTGTAATAATATAATTTCCCGATGCAAGATTTGAAATTGTATCTGTACTTGCAATAGTTGTCAATGAATCACCATTTGACCATTCAAATGTATAATTGGGGGTACCATTTAATACTGTGATAACTATTTCACCATCATTATCTCCGTAACACAACACATCAACAATATTTGTAATACTTATTTCTCCTCCGACATGACTTAAAATCTGAACGTTTAAGGAATCCTTACAATTATTTCCATCTGTTACAGTTAAATAGTAAGTGCCATAACTTAAATAATTTACTGTATCGTTAACTGATATTGTTGTTCCATAATTATTTTCCCAGTTATAGAAATAATCAGGGTTTGGAAATCCTCCTGTTACAGTGACTATCGCTATTCCGTCACTTCCACTACAGGTAGCATCATTTGTATATACAGATAAATTTAATGAATCGGGTTGATTAACTACTATAGTATCAATTTTAATACATCCATTTTCGTCAGTTACTGTAAGATAATAATTAGTATTGGCGATTAATGCTGTTATTGTATCATTTAAAATTGAATTTGTCCATTGATATGTATGCGTACCTGTACCTCCGGAACTTGTTACTACTGCTTCACCGGTAGAGTCACCGTAGCACAAAACGTCTGTTGCAACAAATGATGTCTGAATCTGAGCAGGATTGCTTAATGAAAAGACTAATGAATTAGTACAAGAATGATTATCAGTAACTACAACAGTATATGTTCCATCTGATAATCCCGTAGCTACAGAATCTGTTGGAGTAACACCTCCATCCCAAAAATATGTATATCCTGGCGTTCCTCCACTCGGAGTAACAGTAATTGAACCATTATTATCGCCATAACATAAAATAGATGTGGAATCTGTAAAATTTATTAATAATTCTGCAGGTTCATTTATTGTAGCACTATAAATATCCTGACAATTACCTGCATCCATTACTATTACATTGTATGTACCTGCATTTAATCCTGTGAAAGTAGAATCTGTAAAATAATCAATACCATTTATACTATACTGAGTTGCCCCAATTGCATATATAATTAATTGTCCGGTTGTATCACCATAGCAAGTCACATCTGTTGTTTGAACACTATCAACAGATGGTCCTGTAGCACTATTTAATGTAATAACAGTATCTAAAATTGCAGAACAAGTTGTGATTAAATTTATTACAACAATATTATAAACACCAACGTTCAAACTATCAAAAATATTATTTGATTGGAACGTACTGCCTCCATTAATAGAATAAGATAGCGGTGTACTTCCTGATGCTGTAATAGTTATTACTCCATCAAAAGGAGGATTGCATGATGCTATAGGCACTATATTTACAGCATCAATTGTTGGTGTAGAATTTACGGTAATTACAATAGCATCAGTGTCTGTACAACTATTGCCATCAGTCACCGTAACTGTATATATTGTTGTTATTGTGGGAGAAACGGACTGAGATACTCCTGAGCCAAGTCCATTGTCCCAGTTGTATGATAATGAAGGATTTCCTGTACTGCTGCTT
>JBDRPR010000420.1:0-7035 GCA_043826845.1 Bacteroidota bacterium | reverse complement strand
TAACATAAAACTCCAGGTATTTATCTTTTTTTTCATATCCTAGTTCAATAGTACCGTTAGGACTGAATTTTATAGCATTTTTGACAAGGTTGGTAAGGCATGCATATATTTTTTCCCTGTCCGAGAATATATTGGCTTCTTTTACCGGTAAAGGTGTTTTAATAGACAACTGCATTCTTCTACTTTCCACTTCAGGAATGAAGAAGTCATAAATGTATTTTATTTGCTCGTTTATGTTTGTTTCTGAAACTGATACTTTCATTTGACCTGATTCAATTTTAGAAATATCAACAATATCATTGATTATACTGAGCATCCTTTTCCCGCTATTCTCAATCATTCGGATATATTCAAGCTGTTTTTCACCTGAAAGATTAGGTTCTTTAAGTAGTCCGGCAAATCCCAGAATGCCATTCATGGGTGTTCGTACCTCATGACTCATATTGGCAAGAAATGAAGATTTAAGCCGATCGCTTTCTTCTGCTTTTTCTTTGGCTTTTTGTAACTCCACTTCTGCCAGCTTGTGCTCTGTTATATCCTGATTCACTCCATAAGTACTGACCGTCCTTCCATATGCATCTTTTTTAATGAAAAAACGAACACTGATGTAGCCAACTGACCCGTCCGCATATATAATACGGTGTTCGATTTGCCGGTTGTAATTGGCATCAGTTGATTCAATAGCCATCCGTACTTCATCCCCAACCATTGGCATATCATCTGGGAAAACAAAACGTTGTGCGTATTCGGCCGATGACATTGTATATTCGCCAACCTGTTCAACAGTAGTGCGAAAAATTTTGAAGAACTGATCGTTGAATGTGAATATATCTTTTTCAACATCATACTCCCAATGTCCAAGATGAGCTATTTCCAATGCGTTAGCTAATTGGGCTCTATTTAGTTTCAGCATATCTTCAGTCAACTTGTACTCGGTAATATCTCTTGCAACAAAAACAACTCCTATTATTATTCCTTCTTCATTTTTCAATAATGAACTTGAAAAGATTATCGGAATTATTTCCCCGTTTTTAGTCTGAAAATTACTATCATGATTTTTAATAATTTCTTCTTTTGTAATTTTTTCTAACATTTCTTTCGTACAATTATCTTCAGGGAAAATCATAGTAATAGGGTTCCCTTTTAATTCCTTTTGTTCATATTGTAATGAGTTCAATGTTGCTTCATTTACAGTAATGATATTCCCTTCCTGATCTAAAAGAAGTAATATTTCATCCATAGAAGAGATGATTTTTTCAGCAGCAATAGTGGGGGTAATAGTTAAAAATCGGTACTTAATTATCGCGTAAAAGAGCCCGATTGCAAATATAAAAACAAAAAGATTTCCTAAAGTGGGAATACCATAAATGCCAAATTGTGGAATTATCACATCAAAAATAGTCCCAATTATTAAGCTGGCTAAGACAGTAATTGTAATGATTTTTGCCTGTTTCTTTTCAAATATATTTTTTGTTTTCCTACCATAGAAGTAAATAAAATATAAAGATAAAATTGATAACAGGAAATAATAAATATAAAATAAGTAAGTCCAGACTGTATCTGTCCATTCGTGCGACCATCCATAAGATTGTCTTACAGGATTTATTGTCAAACAATTTGTCCACTGCTTGTACACAAAAAACAAGGGTAAAATAATGACAAAAAACAGAAACCATTTTTTCCTAAGTAATTTTTCTCTTTTAGAAAAGGCAAGAGAAAAACACAGAATAGCACTGGCAAAGCCAAGCCAACCGATAGAAGCAATATTCTGCATAATTGCCACCATATTTTCAGTAATTGTTCTATCAGGATTCTGAATAACGATATCTCCAAAATTCCACAGAGCAAAGCAGATCATTAGCACTGAAGCTGACCTGTTAAGTGATGATCCGGGATTTTTATATAATATAAAAACTACCAGAAATAAACATGCGACAAAGCAGAAAAAATGTAGGAATGGTAAAAAAATCATTGATTTATCTTCTGGATTATAATTGTAATTGTAGCCTCACTATTTACCAACTTCCATCTTCAAATGTTCCGGAATTTACTCAGACTATTAAAATGAGTCTTTTCCCCCCCAAATATAGTTATAAATAATCAGTAAATAGAATAAATTCAAATAATTATTTTATCGAATCTTTTTTTAATTAAAGCTTTTGAATTTTTTATTTGCGTCCCAAGTGAAAAAATTACACGATGACGAAGATGTGTAGAATTGCTATACAGGGAAATTACTAATGAATAAGAACTAAAGATCCAACGGCAAAACCAATAAAACCAATAATGGTACCTTTAAAAGCGTTTTTAATCTTTTTGTCTTTTGCTTTGACAACATACCCTTCATTATAATATTGACTAAAAGCTTGTTTTTCTAGAATTTCAATAGTACATTCATGATATTGTTTTCCATAGACTTTTGTTTTTGAAGCTATGAAATCAGGGACAATTTCTAATTCATATATATTTGCAGGTTTTTCGGGTGTTTTAATTCCGGCTGCAAATACATAACCTGTCGGTATTGCAATTCCATAAAAACCAAAAAATACCCCGGTAATTCCGGATACCAGGCCACCAATAGTTGCAAGAGGTGCGTGATAATTTTCTTTAGCATCATTCATTCCCTGTAAATAATATTTCATCTGTATGACAGTCATATTATTCCCATTTTCAGGATCATGTGAATAGTACTGAAATTCTGTTTCATTATAAGTTATCGAAAAAATATCTTCATAATTCAACTTCTTTGTTTTGTTATGTTTTTTATCCGAAAACTCCATTACGACTTTTTCATCTGTTAAATCGGATATTTTACCATATAAAATATTGCCGTTCATCAACACTATCTTGTTTTGAGCTGGTGCAGTAAGTGAAATGAAAATTAATACTGCTGAGAATAAAATTGTTGTTTTCATCTGTTATTAATTTAATTATTAAAGATTAGTTTTAATAGACTCAATATAATTTTCACCCGATAACTAACAGTATTGTGTGGAAATTTTCTCATGGCTATTTCATGTGTTTAATTTATACCCCAAAATTAACATCATGAATAAAATAAAGGACCAGTATAAAAACCTGAATTTATGTAATAAAATACCCGTTTATTTTACCACTTATCCAGATATTTTACTGATTATGATTCAAATGTCTATTTTAAACAATAGATGTACAGGCTGTTGAGTACGATTTAATTATTATTCTACAACATTAGTTTTAAAATTGCGTAATATTGAGAGTTCTAACAAATTGAATTTCCAATGGACATTACAATGTATCCATATTCAATTCTTATTGTAGAAGACGATTCTGCATTATGCTCATTATTAAACATCAAACTCATTGAAAGCGGATTTAAAACCTTATATTGTTATACAGGAAGTGAAGCAATCGAGTTAATCAGAAAAAACAAAGATCTGTTTGTGTTGATGGATTATCAATTGCCGGATATGTTAAGCACAAATATTATTTACACATTAAAAAATGAAGGGATTATTTTTCCTTTTGTGCTTATGACTGGTTTCGGTGATGAAAAACTGGCTATTGATGTTATGAAAATGGGAGCAATAGATTATATGATTAAAGATGTTGGCTTTGCAAACAATATTACTTTGGTGATAAACAGAGCGATGAATCATCTGGAAATTAAAAATATGCTTTCTGATTCACAAAAAGAAATTGATAAAAGAGAAAAAAAATACCGCAGAATATTCGAAAATATTCATGATGTATATTTCGAACTGAACGTGTATGGAGAAATAACTGAAATAAGTCCTTCGGTTGAAAGTGTGCTGTTTTACAAAAGAAAGGATATATTAGGAACTAATATTTTTGAGAAGACAATGCATTATACCGAACTTAACAAAATAAAAAAGATCCTGAAAAAAAAAGAGGGAATAACAGATTATGAACTTAAAATAATAGATTTTAATAATAAGGAGAAATACATTTCAGTTACTGCAAAAATGACAAAAGAAAATGATGACCAATATGTTGTCGGTATATTCAGAGACATTACTACCCGTAAAATATTGGAATATAAATTAATTAATGATGTGGTTGAAGTTGAGGAACTAGAAAAAAATCGTTTTGCTGAAGATATACATGACGGACTTGGTCCACTTTTATCAGGCATAAAGCTGTACATAAATATGCTACAGTCTGAAAAACTAAATGTCGAAAAAAAAGAGGAATATATTAAAATTGTTAGTGAATTGATTGATGAAGCTGTAAAGACAACCAGAAATATTTCCAGAGAACTTATGCCTTCTATATTAAAAGATTTTGGTCTTGTAAAAGCAATTGAATCGTTCTGTAAATATATTGAGTTGTCAAACAAGTTCCGGATATCTTTCGATCACAATTTAAATGAAATATCCTATGATAAAAATATCAGTATAATAATATACCGAAGTGTTGTTGAGCTTATAAACAATACCTTAAAACATGCAGATGCCTCATTGGCAATTATTTCCATAAATGATTCCGATAATGAAATTCACATAAAATATTCTGACGATGGAATTGGTTTTAATGTAAAAGATGTATTTGATAATCCCGACATAATGGGTTTGGGAATTAAATCCATCTCAAACAGGATAAAAGCAATTGGAGGTAATTTTACAATCAAGAGCAGAAAAGGGAAAGGAATATTTGCATATATATACATTGATAAAAATAAATTCCTATTTTTACATAAAAATACCTCAGATGACAAAAATTAATATTGCTGTTGTTGATGATCATCAGATTTTTCGAAAAGGATTAATTACTCAACTTGAAGAATTCAACCATGTTAAGGTTGTAGGGGAAGCGAATAACGGGAAAGAATATCTGACTATGCATGAAAAAATTCATCCCGATATTATTTTTATGGATATAAAAATGCCGGAATTAAATGGAATTGACACTACAAAAGCCATAAAAGAAATTGACTCAAATGTCAGAATAATTGCATTATCCATGTATGATGATGAAAAATATCTTCAGGAAATGCTGGATGCCGGCGCAAATGGATTTTTATTGAAAAATATTAATAAGGATGATCTGCTAAAAGCTATCGATAATGTTATGAAAGGCAATCATTATTTTTCTGACGAACTTGTTAACATACTTACTTCATTATTTATCTCAAAATCTCATGGCAATAATAAAGAGGAAATTCCGGTAAAATTAAGTGCCAGAGAAATCGAAGTCCTGCAACTTATTTGCAAAGGCTATACAAATTACGAAATCGGTGATATGCTTTGCATCAGCAACAGGACTATTGACGGGCACAGAGCTAAACTCATTGAAAAAGTAGGTGCAAGAAACACCGTGGGACTGGTTACCTATGCCATAAAAAACAAGATTTTTGTTTTAGAATAAAACAGGCGTTTTTACTTACATTTTTCCGGCACTTGTACTCTTTTTCAGTCCTGTTTTTCATTATAATTTTGGTCTAATATTTAAAGCCAAGATTTATGAAAAATATCACAAAATCAAAATTATCCTTTGTTCTGTTTTGTGCATTATTCCTTCTGTTTTTTAATTCGGGTTTTTCACAGAGTACATTAGCATCAAATTTATTGCTTTCTGAAAACAGAACAGAATATGATGATTTTCTTGAATTCACAGCTAAAAAATACGATACTGTGGTTTATTTAAGCTGGGTTGTAAAAACTGATGAAAAAGATTATACTTTTATTATTCAACGATCATATGACAAGATAGAATTCGAAACTCTGGGTTTTAAAAATGCTTTCGGTTCAAAGGAAAAGATAAATATTCTTTATTGCTTTTCAGATGAGCCCAGTATTTTAACCACAGATAAAATATACTATCGAATCTGTAAAATTGCAAATACTGATAATGAAACAGTTTACAGCAAAATCGTAAAACCTGTATCAATTGTGAAACCTGTAATTGAAGAGTCGTCAGTTATTGCAGTTAAATAAATAATATACATATATAATTCCAAATCATGAAAACAATAATGCTTATGATATTGGTTGTCGCCTGGAGTCAGGTATTTTCTCAACCATCAGCAGTAAATAATACCGTAAGATCTGAAATCCTTAAATCACTGAATCTGTCATCAAAAGAAATGGGTTTGCTTAATCATAGAAGGCAAATGTGCTTTGAAATTGAACAATTGAAAAAAGATGTAAATGCAACAAAAATTGAATTGCTTAAACTCTATAAAATTGAAAAAATAAGCAGGGAATTTACTGGATTGAATTCCAAAGTCCTCAGAAAAATTGAAAGATATTCTTCATACGAATTGTCACTAAGATTTGATATAGCCGAATGTCTGGATATGCAAAACGATATTTTGTACCATATATATAAAAATCATTACATCCTGCCGGATCATGCAAATATACCGTCTTATGGGATTGTTGCCTCAGAGAATGATAAAAAAGATGCTGAACTTATATATAATGAAGCCTTGAATATGCGAGAAATAGCTTATTCTGAAATTAATGAGGAAAAATGTTATGAAAAGCTTATGAATTCAATTAAAAACAAGTCAGTTGCCATTGCAAAACAGGAAATTTTATTTGCTTCGTGGTTTAACATACCATATAAAATAGACAGCAGTACTCTACTCAACGAAATTGCAATAAATTCTAACATTCCCTCTGAAACCATTATTGAAAATAATGAAGATGAAATACAATTAACTTCAGAACAAAAAGATATAATTAATAAATCTGAAGAAAATAAGGTTGCAGAGGTTGAAAAATCAGAAAATATAATTTATAAAATCCAGGTTGGTGCATTTTTAAATCCGGTAAATGTAAATGAATTTCATGGACTGTCACCAATCTCAGTGGATAAAACCGATGATATTACTTTTACTAAATTTATGGTGGGAGAATACAAGTCCATTAAAGCAGCAAAGGAAGCTCATAAAATTATAGTTAATACAACTAGATATGACGATGCTTTTATTGTCGCTTACAATCAAAACAAAAGAGTTGCTATTATAAATCTTCCTGAAGAAAAAATACAATATTCAGGTTCTGGAAATCTGGTTACTATCCCTTAATA
>JBDRPR010000419.1:0-4234 GCA_043826845.1 Bacteroidota bacterium | reverse complement strand
ACTGAACTTTCGCAAGTTCAAAAAAACATTAAAAAAAGCAAAAAAAGTAGCAATTAATTTGGTTATGTTACAGATAGTCAGTAACTTTGTTTTGCAAAAAACAACTAAATTAATATGCTACAGAACAAAAATACAACAATTATTTCAGAACTTAGTGACTTTTTTACTACAAGTGAAAAAGCGATTAATACAATTTTAACAATTACACGTTCTTTGAAATTATCAGATAGGCAAATTGAATTTGAAAGTAAATGCAACAATGAATTCCGGAACATTGATAAGCTTATCATTCTACTGCTGTTCCCGTTCTTTGATGTGTCAACGGTATGGATGCATACTAACTCAATGCTTTATCCTGTCTTTAGTTGTAGTAAAGATGTTTTTTACCGACTTTTAAATAATAGTTTTGTGCAATGGAGAAAGCTGTCATACACAATATTTTCACGTTTACAAAAGCAAATTGAACTTAAGGGATCAAATAATCAAGATGATAAACCAAAATGTCTAATAATAGACGATACGGATTTGCCAAAAACTGGAATGAAAATAGAGTTGATTGGGAAAGTCTTCTCTCATGTAACACAGAAGAGTCTTTTGGCATTCAAAGGTTTGTTTATGGGGTATCACGATGGAACCAGTTTTTTTGCTCTTGATTTTTCATTACATGGCGAGAAAGGGAAGAATAAAAAGAAACCCTATGGGTTGACCAAAAAGCAATTGAAGGCACGGTTTTCTAAGAATAGAGAAAAAAGTTCAATAGCATATTTAAGAAAAGAGGAATACTCTAAAAGCAAGATAGAACAAATGATTGTAATGTTAAAACAAGCTATTATTCGTGGGATAAAATTCGATTACATATTAGTTGACAGCTGGTTTACATGTTTTGAACTTATAAAATTAGTCAATTCAAAAAAGTCTAAACACCTGATTGGAATGACCAAAATGGGTAAAACCAATTATCTATTTGAAGGAGAAAAATCTAACGCCAAACAAATCATTGACATACAGCGAAGAAAGAAAAGAATTAAGCGTTCAAGAGCAATAAAATGTCAATATAGTGAGGTTGTTGTTGATTTTAATGGTATTACCGTTAAGCTATTCTTTTGTAAAACATCTCGTAAAGGCAAATGGCATCTTTTATTAACAACAAATCAATCTCTAAACTTTCAAGAAGCGTATAAGATTTACTCAACACGATGGTCAATAGAGGTCTTTTTCAAAGAGAGCAAACAATATTTAGGACTTGGCAAATGTCAATCTCAAGATTTTGATGCTCAGATTGCTTCAACAACAATTTGTATGATACAATTCAATATACTTTCTGTGGCTAAAAGATTTGCTGATTATGAGTCTTTAGGAGAACTATTTCGTGGAACAAAAGCTGAAACATTACAATTAACAATGAACGAAAGAATATGGCTTATAATCATAGAAATACTCAGTGAATTAGCGGAAATATTTGAACTTGACACAGAATCCTTGTTGGAAAAAATAATATCTGATAATGAAAAGCTTACAAAAATATCGAATTACACATCCCTACTGCAAGCAGGGTGATAGGAGCTTGCGAAAGTTCAGTCAATTTATATATAGGATATTACGATTCCATCTTTAATGAACGCAAGCATCGTCAGTTAATGGATTTACAAACACGTTATGAAACTGCAGAGAAGGAGCAAAAAATTGATTTGTTGCAACGTGAAAATCAGATACAACAGCTGGAAAACAGCAATAACAGGTTATTGCTTATAGTATTAGTTATAATAATATCAGTTATTGTTTTCATGGGAATTATTCTTTACAGACAAAATAAATTGCGAACAGAACAACATGTCCAATCTCTTCAGCAAAAAATGTTGCGGCTACAAATGAATCCTCATTTCATTTTCAATGCAATGGGCGCAATTCTGGAATATATATATGATAAAGAACCATTAAAAGCCGGCTCGTATTTATCAAATTTTTCCCGTTTGTTCCGTTTCATTCTGGAAAGTTCAAATAAAGACTATATTTCTTTATCCGAAGAAATTGAAATGCTTGAATATTATGTACAACTGCAAAAACTTCGTTTTAAAGAGTCATTTGATTATTCTTTTGAAATTGATGAAACTATTGAACCTGACGTATATTATTTGCCACCAATGCTCCTTCAGCCATTTGTTGAGAATGCCATTGAGCATGGTTTACGAAAACTTAATTCAGGAGGTATGATAACTATTGCAGTAATAAAACAGGATAATGTACTATTGATAGAAATAATGGATAATGGTATTGGAATATATAAATCATTAACACAGACAAAGGGAAAATATGCAGAACATAAGTCAATGGCCATAAATATTACCCGGGAGCGGCTGCAACTTTTTAATAAGAGAAAAAAGACGAATATCCGTTTTGAAATAAAAGAGCATTTGGAAGGTGGAACCATAGTAATCTTTAATATCCCTGTAAAATATAACTAATACATTTTTTTTCCTTATTTTGCAATATGATTAAAATAGTAATAATAGACGATGAAGAGACTGTTATCTCAAATATCACTAAGATATTAAATCTTAGCTGTATTAATGCGAAAATTATTGGCACAGCTTCCTCTGTTATTGAAGGAGTAGCGTTACTTAATTCTGTAAAGCCCGACTTACTACTGTTAGATATTGAACTTTCAGATGGAACAGGTTTCGAATTATTGGAACAACTTTCAAACCATTCTTTTAAGTTGATATTTGTAACTGCTTTTCATGAATTTGCATTAAAGGCATTCAAATTCAGCGCTATTGACTATATTGTTAAACCGATTAATCCAGACGATCTGCTGCAAGCAATTGATAAAGCAGCAAGGATGAATGAACTCGAAAATATAAGTTTACAGATGAAAGTGCTGGCAGATAACATGAAAAAAATCAGCACGGAACCATGCAAAATTGTCCTGAAAACCACCGATACAATTCACGTAGTTGATGTTTGCAAAATTTCACACTGTGAATCCGACCGCAACTACACAATATTTCATTTTACCGACAAAAGTAAATTAATGGTTTCAAAAACGCTTAAAGAATATGAAACCATTCTTACCGAAAACCATTTTGTAAGAGTACACCACTCTCATCTTGTAAACATCAGAAATATTGATAAATATGAAAAAGGTCAAGGTGGTTACATTATTATGAAAGATGGCTCAAGTGTCCCTGTTGCAGTAAGAAAAAAAGAAGCACTTTTGCAGATGTTCGAAAACCTATTAAAACATTAATCAGAGAAAAGTCAACGTCTGATAAATAGTTTGTTTCACTTATTCATTAGTGGTTCCACAATTGGTTTTATGTTTTTATTTTTGATTGTTGAAATGAGTTATTCTGATAACTCATTATTTTTAACTTACTAAAAACAAATAACATAAAACTAAAAAATCATGAAAAACTTTGCTATCTTTTTGACCATATTGACACTTCTGTTTATTCAAAACCTTAAATCGCAAAATCTTATAGAAAATTTCAGCGATGGAGATTATTTGGGATGGTTAGACCTGATGTATAACGGGACTGATAGCTGGACTGTGGAAAATGAACAACTTCATTTTTCATACAATTCACCTGAAGAAACAGCTGCTGTTCTTGTTTCGCCTGTTGGTGCAGTCTCTGATTTTACTTTTGAAATGTATGTTGGTTATCTTGATGTTAGTGACTGGTGTAATGAAGTTGGAGTCGGACGATATTCTGATATTGCAGATACTTACATTTATTGGCGTATTGACGCAGAAGAAGGCATTCTGGAACTTGGCTACAACGATGGTAGCGGAAATGTGGATTTATATACAGAAACACTCTCAGTAAACCCCGGACTTGGTTTTTTTCCATTAAAATTGTCTGTAAGTGGCACTGCTCCTACTTTAACGATTACAGCATGGTGGGATGGTATTCAAAAATGGTCGGGTAATATTTCAAATGCAAGTGAAGCTTTGTCACATGGTCACATTGCAATAGTTGTTTCAAATCATGCCAGTACTGCCGTATCAGGTTGGATTGATAATATTAATATTACATATCAGGAATATATCAGCAGTATCCCAAATCTTATAGAAAATTTCAGCGATGGAGATTATTTGGGATGGTTAGACCTGATGTATAACGGTACTGGTAGCTGGGCTGTGGAAAATGAGCAACTTCATTTTTCATACAATTCACCTGAAGAAACAGCTGCTGTTCTTGTTTCGCCTGTTGGTGCAGTCTCTGATTTTACT
>JBDRPR010000418.1:0-8951 GCA_043826845.1 Bacteroidota bacterium | reverse complement strand
TTTTAAAGATGTGATAAGCTATGCAGAAATTGCACTGGATCTCAGGGAATATGGATTCGCTGCCAAATTGTATTGGTTTATCATAACTTCGGTTCCTGAAAATGATTATGATCAGAAGGCTACTTTAAAAAACTTTCTGTTTTGCCTTCAAAAACTCAATGCTGTAAAAACTATAAGCAATTTTAAAGTAGAATTGATTGAAGAAGCCAAATCTGTTGAAGCCGAAAGGATCAAAATTATGCAGATGAGTCCTGTTTACAATTCATTCGAGGTGAAAGAGTAATAATGAATAATTCTTCTGGTGATCATGCAACTATTAACATGAAACCAGCAATCTTTGGCAATTTTCAGATATTTACATGCAATTTAATCAATTTCATACAATTTGTCATCTTATTCATCCCAATTCTGTACAAATTTAATCTGTTCTTCAGTTTCCGGAGAAATTCTTTCTGTTTTGGGATCTGTCCTCCTCAAATATTCAATCATTCGGATAACATTATCTTTTGATGCCATTTTATGTCTTATCAGATAGCATCCGACTACTGTTCCTGTGCGTCCTATACCTCCCCAGCAATGTATATAAACATTTAATCCTTTGTTGATTGAATTATCAATGGTGTCCAATATTTCTTTCATAAATTCTTTTGAAGGAGTTGAAAGATCAGTTACAGGAAATCTGTAAAAACAGATTTTTCTGCCTTGAGATTTTGAAATATCATCTAAAATGTCTTCATATTTCGGAAAAAGATTCCCGTCATCATCCTTTTCGTTTTTATCCTGAAGGTTAATAAAACAATTAATTCCAAGATTCAGAAGATTGGATATTTTTTTATCAGACAGAAACATATCTTTATCGGTAGGCACATGACCCGCGAGAAATTTACCGGGAATAATCCAGTATGATCTGGGAAATGGTAAAATGATTTTCGAATACATAATTATATATTTAGTGTTAAATTAAATGTAATATGACGTTTACCTGAAGTTGGCAATTGGCAAATAGCAGTTTGCAATTCAAATTTTTCTTCTGAAATGTACCTCTTTGTGATTTCAAATATCTCCATAGCCAAAACAAATGCTTTTTTATAAACCGTTAAATCCCGAAAACTTCCTGTCATAATCTCAGTTTTATTATTTTCAATAACACATTGCCAACTGCCCATTGCCAATTTTTTCAGATACGTCAAAATTGAGTTAACACAACATTATATAAATTTCTAGTTGGATTGTGTTCTGAATTCTAATGTACTTTATATTTTACAAATATATTCAATTTCAGGAAAAGTTGCTTAAAATAGTACTTATAAAGAAAATCCAATATTCTGAAAAAGCTTAAGTACTCAAGTTTATATCATTGATATTGACATGTATATTTGATTGATTTCCAATTTTGTAATTTTTTTAATTAATGACAATCAAATAAATATGAAAAATGATTGAATAAATGTTTATAAATTAGAATATAAATTATAATTTTGCACCTCAATTTTAATCAACATAATGTCTAACTTAATAATTAAATTTAAATTCAATGACTGAAAAGGAAAAAGAAGTTGTGCAAGAGGAAGTTAATGCAGAACTTATTGATCAAAAACAGGTAGAAGATCAAACTGAAAATGTGGTTATCACTAATGAAACTATTGATAATCCTATAACTGATGAAGCTATTGACAAAGCTATCACTGATGAAACTATTGATAAACCTAAAAAACATGTTTCAAAAAAAGAGGCTACATCTGCAGTTAAAAAAGTAAAATCTATTAAAAAAACAGAAAAGAAAGAAGAAGTTATTCTTCCTGAGAAAGATAATGAATTCAATTGGGATTCTTTAACAAAAAGAGAAGATATTTATTCTAAAGACGAAAGAGCAAAATTGGAGTCAATTTATGATGAGACATTATCAACAATTGCTGAAAATGAAATTATTGATGGAAAAATTGTCAGTATATCAAAACGCGAAGTTGTTGTTAATATTGGTTATAAATCGGAAGGAATAATAAATGTAAATGAATTCAGATATAATCCTGCTTTAGCTCCCGGTGACATAGTTGATGTTTTAGTAGAAACAACCGAAGACACTAGTGGTCAGCTTATTGTATCTCATAAAAAAGCACGTTCGCTTAAATCATGGGAACGGGTTAACTCAGCTCTTGATAATGATGAAATTGTCAAAGGATTTATTAAATGTCGTACAAAAGGTGGTATGATCGTTGATGTTTTTGGGATCGAGGCTTTCTTGCCTGGTTCTCAAATTGATGTGAAACCAATTCGCGACTATGATATTTTTGTTGGTAAAACAATGGAATTGAAAGTAGTGAAAATTAATAATGAATTCAAAAACGTTGTTGTTTCGCATAAAGCATTAATCGAAGCAGAACTTGAACAACAAAAATCAGATATAATATCCAAATTAGAAAAAGGACAGGTTCTTGAAGGAACTGTTAAAAATATTACTTCTTATGGAGTGTTTATTGATCTTGGTGGTGTTGATGGACTTATACATATAACCGACCTTTCATGGGGAAGAATCAATCACCCTGAAGAAATTGTTGAGCTTGATCAGAAATTAAATGTTGTAATTCTTGACTTTGATGACGATAAGAAAAGAATAGCATTAGGTTTGAAACAGTTAACTCCTCACCCGTGGGATGCATTAAGTGAAAACCTGCAGGTTGGTGATAAAGTTAAAGGTAAGGTAGTTGTGCTTGCTGATTATGGAGCATTTGTTGAAATAGTTACAGGTGTTGAAGGTTTAATTCATGTATCTGAAATGTCATGGTCTCAGCATCTTAGAAGTGCTCAGGAGTTTCTGAAAGTTGGAGATGATGTTGACGCTGTAATTCTGACGCTTGACAGAGAAGAAAGAAAAATGTCTTTAGGTATTAAACAATTAAAACCTGATCCATGGACTGAAATTGAATCAAAATATGCTGTCGGTTCAAAGCATACAGCTGCCGTTAGAAATTTCACCAATTTTGGTGTCTTTGTTGAGCTTGAAGAAGGTATTGATGGTTTAATTCATATCTCAGACCTCTCATGGACTAAGAAAATTAAGCATCCTGCTGAGTTCACAAATATCGGAGAGAATATTGATATAGTTGTTTTGGAAATTGATAAAGAAAATCGAAGATTAAGTTTGGGACACAAACAACTTGAGGAAAATCCATGGGATGTATTTGAAACTATTTTTAACGAAGGATCAATACATGAAGGGACAATTACTCAGTTTGGAGAAAAAGGTGCAGTGATTTCTTTACCTTATGGCGTTGAGGGTTTTGCAACTCCAAAGCATTTGATAAAAGAGGATGGAACAATTGCAAAAATTGATGAAAGACTTGACTTTAAAGTAATCGATTTCTCAAAAGATGCGAAAAAAATTATTGTATCGCATAGCAGAATTCATGAAGAAAAGAAAAAAGAAGAAACTGCTTCCAAAAAACCAAAAGCACCCAAAGCTGTAAAAAATGTCCAGTCAAAAATGGAAATTACTACTTTAGGTGATGTTTCTGATTTAGCGGCACTTAAAACATCTCTTGAGAAAGAAGAAAAAGAAAATAGAGAAAAGAAAAAATAAATTTTCATAATAGTTCTCATATTTGAAGAATTATTTATATTTTTCGGCATGGATTTTCAAATAGAAAAAAAGGAAAAATACACCTTGGTAAAGGTAACAGTTGAAAAGCTGGACACCCACATCGCACCTGCATTAAAGTCTGAATTAGTTTTAATTGCAGGTAATGGACAGAAAAATATTATTCTTGATTTAAGTAATTGTCGATATTGTGATTCATCAGGTCTTAGTGCAATTTTAGTTGCAAATCGACTTTGTAAGAATGCAAATGGAATATTTGTACTTACAGGTTTGCAATCAGCTGTTGAAAGATTAATAACAATATCTCAATTGGATACGGTGCTTAATATTACCTATACAGTTGATCAGGCGATTGATTTTATTATTCAGGAAGAATAGTTAATGATTGGGTTATGACTTTCACTTTAACTGTTCTGGGGAGCAGTTCTGCTTTGCCTACATCTGAAAGGTTTACTTCTGCTCATGTATTAAATGTACATGAGCATTTATTTTTAATAGATTGTGGCGAGGGAACACAAATACAACTTAGAAAATATAAAATAAAATTTTCAAAAATTGATAATATTTTTATCTCTCACACTCATGGTGATCATATTCTAGGTCTTATAGGATTGATTTCTTCTTTTGATCTTTTAGGTAGAAAACATCCCTTAAATATTTATTCACCCGGAAAATTGGACTCTATTATTAATTCTCAGTTGGTTTTCTTCGATGATCATTTAAATTTCGAAATCATTTTTCATAAAGTTGATCATTTAGTGCCAAATCTTATTTTTGAAAATAAGCAGGTTGAAATTTATTCTGTTCCTCTTAAACACAGAATTCCGACAACAGGATATGTCTTCAAGGAAAAACCAGCATTGCCAAATATTAAAAAAGATAAGATTGAGAAATATAACATTCCTTTGAAGCGAATTTTTCCGATAAAATGCGGTGAGGATTTCACAACAGAAAAAGGTGAAGTAATACCAAATGATGAGCTTGTCACTCACTCTTCAAGACCGCGTTCATATGCATATTGCAGTGATACAATGTATAGCGAAGATATTGTCCCTCAAATAACCGGAGTCAGTTTATTATATCATGAAGCTACTTTCATGAATGAATTATCGGAACGAGCAAAAGAAACATTTCATTCATCAACATATGACGCTGCAAATATTGCAAAAATCGCCTGTGCGGAAAAGCTACTTATAGGTCATTTTTCAGTTAGATATAAGGATATTACTCCCATGCTTGATGAAGCAAAATCAATTTTCGAAAATACGATTGCTGCTGAAGATGGGATGATAATTGATATTTAGTTACTTATCATTGATAATAAGTTCTTCATAGTTAATTGTGCTAAACACAAATCCTCTTTCAAGTAATGTTTCTATGCTTTTGTGTAAGCTCTTTTTTAAATTTTTTTCTGCTTTTATGGAATCATGAAATACAATGATAGAGCCATTATTAGTTGATGATAAAACATTTTGGACACAATCTTCCGGCTTTAATATTGTTTTATAATCAAGGCTTAAGACATCCCACATTATTATTTCATAGAACTTTTTCAAGTATTTAACCTGAGATGGCTTAATGCGTCCATATGGAGGTCTGAAAATTTTAACATTTAATATTTCATGAGCTTTTTCAATATCCAGATAATATTCTCTGTTATTAGTTTTCCAACCATTAAGGTGTGCATAACCGTGCGAACCAATTGAATGACCATTACTCAGAATTTTTTCAATAAGTTGATAATGATATAAAGCATTCTTTCCCAAACAAAAAAAAGTGGCTTTAATAGAATATTCATTTAATACCGAAAGAATATATGGTGTTGTTTCAGGAATAGGACCATCGTCAAAAGTAAGGAAAATCTGATTCTCATTATTTGGGATGTTCCAGACTAAATTTTTAAAGACTTCCGAAACAATTTTTGGAGTAGCTGACCATGTCATACTAAACCGCTATCATAATTGCATAGATTCAACAAATTTGGCATATAAGTCCTGAAATTTTACATCAAGTTCATTGAAAAGTTCAGTATCTTCATAATCTTTTGTTATCCTGACAATTTCCTGCATTATTGCCATGCTTCTTTGTTTCTCGGAGTTAATATTGCCTCCGATATATTTCTTAGGCAAAGAAAAATAGTAAATCAACTCTTCTTCAATACTAAAAGCCAGCTTTGAAATAATTTCACCGGCATTTTTGTTGTACACCTGATATTTTGCTTCTCCCTGTTTTGATTTGGCAATTTTATAGTATGCTTCTGCAACACCCAGAACAAAAACATTATATGGAACTGTTTCTTCGGGCATCACTTCAATACATCTGTCAAGAACCGTAATTGCAGAGTCAATCTTGCCTTCATCAATCAATGCATCAGCTAAACGTGCAAAATTATTTCTTAAATTCATTGTCATCCTGAGATTATTTTCGTCAAGATATACATTCGGATCATTTATATTACCCCACTTAAATTTGTTTATCAGATTATTATACATAATATCGGTTGGTATCCTTCCAATCTGTCCATCTGTGGATCTTGAAACAAAAGGAACAAGTCTGTATGCCAATCCTTCTAACTGAAAATAGGGTTCAAGTTTTAAATAGCTGTCACTACCGACAGTAATTGCAAAATATACAGGTCTGTCCCAATTATTTGTCGCAATTAAATCCAGTATCATCAATTCACTTTTTAAAACATATCTTTTATTCAATGTCCATAAAATATCTCCTTGCAAAAGTCCTGCATCAACTTTTCTGACAGTTCCGTTACCGACTACTTTTGCAGAGTCAACCGGTATCATAATTTTTTTAGTAGGAATAAAATCAATTTTTGAACCACCCTGAACACCTATTTTTGTGTTTGGATTATCACTTGCTATCCATTCCATGATATCTGTAATGTTTTGATGTCCCTGAATTCTTGGATCTTCAACTATCGGTAAATAGTCTCTTTTCCCCTGAACATATTGATCATGGGTGAGAGAAAATGGAACCGGATCAGAATCATAAGCTTTTCTCAGCATTTGGTCTATATACCAGTCAGTATTTAATAAACTTAAATTGCAAACTCTAATATCAGTACGAATTCCTTCTACTTCCTGAGCATACCAAAGAGGGAATGTGTCGTTATCTCCATTAGTGAAGATAATGGCATTCGGTGCACAAGATTCAAGATAATTCATTGCAAAATCTCTCGCCGTATAACGATTCGAACGATTATGATCATCCCAGTTTTCGTTGGCAAGTATAAACGGAACAGCAAAAAAACATCCAATAGTGACAATACCTGCACTGAATTTTTCGGGTATTATCCTTTTCAAAAGATCGTAAACAAACAAAACTCCCAATCCTATCCATATTGCAAAGGCATAGAAAGAACCTGCATAGGCGTAATCACGCTCTCTGGGTTGATAGGGATATTGATTTAAATAAATAACTACTGCCAGTCCGGTAAAAAAGAAGAGCAACATAACTACCCAAAAATCCTTTGCAGTCTTTTTCCTGCCTTGCACAATAATTCCAAGTAAACCAAGTATTAAAGGTAAAAAATAGTAATTATTTCTAGCTTTATTATTTTTAAATTTTGCTGGTAATTTATCCTGCGGACCAAGCCGTTTTTCATCAATAAATTTCACACCACTTTCCCAGTTTCCGTCAAGCACATCTCCATGACCCTGTATATCGTTTTGTCTTCCTGCAAAATTCCACATAAAGTATCTAAGATACATCCACCCAACCTGATAACTGAAAAAATATCTCATATTTTGACCAAATGTCGGACTTTTTTTAGGAGAATTCCTGTCATAAATTATTTTTCCTTCTTTGTCATGAGTGATTTCACCTTTATCATCGCGTTGAGGTTCGAAAAGATTTTTTTCTTCCATATTTCCCCATTGCATATATGCAGTTATATGACTCGGAGATGAGTTACTCCACATTCTTGGAAAAAATGTAGTATAGTCAGGGTCATATTTATATACAGGTTTTCGTTCTGAAACAACGTATTTTCCATCTTTCTGTATGTATGTTGGTGCTCCCTCCTTTTGGTCGATTATCTGTGCATTGAAATACTGACCTGTCATTAAAGGTCTGTCCCCGTATTGTTCACGGTTGAGATATTTTAACAAGGAAAACACGTTATCAGGATTATTTTCATCCATAGGTGGGTCGGCTAATGATCGCAGAACAATCATCGTAAATGAGGAATATCCGATTAATATCATTGTGAAACCTAAGATAATAGTATTAAATAATACCTTTTTCTTCTTGTGTGTATAATATAATCCCCATACAATTAATCCAATTATAGCAACAAGATAAAATATTACTCCAGAATTATATGGTAATCCAAAACTGTTGACAAACAATAATTCAAACCATGAGGCAACTTTAACAATACCTGGAATTACACCATACATTATTATTCCAAGAAGAATAACCGAAATAATTGAGGAATAAATTATTCCTTTTTTGGTTACATCATATTTCTTGAAGTAATATACGAAAACGATTGCAGGGACAGCAAGCAAATTTAATAAGTGAACTCCAATTGATAGCCCCATTAAGAAAGCAATAAAAATTATCCATCTGTTGGAATATTTTTGGTCAGCAACATTTTCCCATTTTAATATTGCCCAGAAAACTGCAGCAGTAAACAGAGATGAAGTTGCATAAACTTCCCCTTCCACAGCAGAAAACCAGAATGTATCAGAAAAGGTATATGCTAAACCACCAACAATACCACTTCCCATTATGGCAATTAGTTTTCCTATACTTATATCATTGTCTTTTGCAACAATTTTTTTAGCAAGATGAGTTATTGTCCAGAACAGGAACAGAATAGTAAACGAACTTGCCAGTGCTGACATTGTATTTATCATCATGGCAACTGAAGAAGGATCTCCGGCAAACAACGAAAAAACTCTGCCAAGAATCATAAAAAGAGGCGCTCCCGGAGGATGTCCGACTTCCAGGCGATATGCAGTAGCAATAAACTCTCCACAATCCCAGAAACTGGTTGTAGGTTCGATTGTCAACATATATACTATAGTTGCTACAAGAAAAATTGCCCAGCCAATAATGTTGTTTGTAATATTATATCTCTTCATCTTTAATGTTTTATTTAAATGGCGAAAATACTATATTTTTTATGCTTTTTAAAATTTGAATTGTTTTTTAAAAAAAATTAAAAATCCTTTGATTGAAAAAATTATTTTTTACTTTTGCAGTGCAAAAATGAGAATTATTTTTGATTATTGACTCATGGTGTAATGGTAGCACTACAGATTTTGGTTCTGTCAGTTTAGGTTCGAATCCTAGTGAGTCAACAGATTAGGCATCCAAATAGGATGCTTTTTTT
>JBDRPR010000417.1:0-2214 GCA_043826845.1 Bacteroidota bacterium | reverse complement strand
CGAACTTAAATTTTTTCTTATAAATGGATCAATTGTCATGCAAATTGATTTAGATATCTGATAATCTACTTCAAAATTAATAGAGTATGAAAGTATAGTTTTAAGATATGGCTGACAATCTTTAGAAATTTCTGCTATTTTATCTGTCTGATTACTAGCAAAAGTCAAACCTGAAGTTTTGATTAAAAATCCACTTATTATACCCACTTTTGGAGTAAAGGCAAATTTGTTTATTTTGAATTGATATCCCAGCATTAATGGAATTTCAAAATATCTATAGGAATTTACGGATTTATAAGTATTTACATGAGACAAAGAATCGTATTGGGGAATTAAGGTTGTTGTCGAAGAATCTTCCTTGTGATATTGAATTAAATAAACGTATTGTGTATCACCAGTTGCAATAAAATAATCCATATCAATAAAAGAAATAGTATCAGGAACACTATAACTATAAACAATTGTCTGCTCGTTGAAACTCGTATCAACGGAAATAATTTGATCATCGAAACTGAAATTTTGAGTAAATTCAGTCAACATAAAACCGGTCTGCAAGAATATTTTTCTGTATAAATAATTTAAATGCATTCCATAGTTATTGGAATTAGATGGAGAATAGCTACTTTGATAATCCTGTAGAAAAAATGGCTCATCGGCATCTTTTGAGCAGAAAGTTGATTGGTTATTCATATAACTGTAAAAACCTTCAACCGACCAGTTTGATGTTTCAATGACAATTGGGTTATCGTTTGCATCAACTCCAAAAGTATCCTCTCTGTATATATATTCCTCACGTAAGTCAATATCAAACAATACAATAGGGATTGATTTCTTACTTACAATATATTCAGGTTTTAATATTTCAGATATGTCTGTTTTAGAATTAATGTCTGATTCAGTTGAAGGGACAATTGGTACTGATATATCCGGATTAATAATCAAAACCTCTTCATCCAATATATCAGGAGAATAAATATCAGTCGGTTCAATATTTACTATTTCAGCATCAGGTGTACCAGAATCATCTATATCGGTAGTTTCAAAATACATTGCTTCAGGAATATTTTCATTGAAAATATCATAATCAACAGTTATAGTAACTTCTTCAGAGATTAAAATATTTTCCTCATCTTTGGTTTGTTCAATCACTTTTTCAGAAGAAACCTGACCTGAAGGTATGTTTTCGCTTTTATTTAAATTATCTATTATTTGAGCCAATTGAATATCTAAATCTTTTTTTCTGTTTTCAACTAATATCCCTGGTTGCATAGTCTTTGTTTCTGAATACATATTCTTCTCTAAAGAAAGTCCTCTCATGTTCAGAATATGTCCTGATACACTTTCACAATTCATTGCTACAGGTATGGACTTTTGTGTATTATTAAAATAAATTAATGAAGCAGTAATCAATGATAAAACGGTAAGCAGATAGTATAAGTTAAATGAAGAGTAACTGAATTTTAAAAAATCGTACCACAATAATTTATTTCTAATTTGAAACCAGATTTTATTCCCGGGATTTACCCGATACCCTTCAAATTTTTTTTGAAAAAAAGATGCTTCGTCTAACTGATTTTCTATTTTTCCCCATAAATCAGAATTCGGGGAAGAACGTAGTCCGTCGAATTTATCTTTAAACAAATCTTCAATATTTTGATAATTTTTCATTTTTTAAGCTATTGTCCTTTCGACACTTAAAACTTTTAATTTTTTTTGAATAATTTTCTTTGCTCTGGAAAATTGTGATTTTGACGTTGATATATCAATCCCCAATATATCAGATATTTCCTTGTGTTTATATCCCTCGACAGCAAATAAATTAAATACAACTCTGTAACCATCTGGAAGTTCTCTTATTATCTCAAGCATCTCCTCACAAGTGAAATCAGAATCATGAATTGAGGAATCAATATTTGCTTCTGTATAATCACCAATATTCTGCTGATAATAATGCTTGAGATTTTTCCTATAATTTGATATTGCAGTATTAACCATCGCCCTTTTCATCCAACCTTCAAAAGAACCTTCCGCTTTATATTGCTTCATTCGAAGAAAAATTTTCACAAATCCATCCTGCAATACATCTTCTGCTTCAGACCTGCTTTTAGTATATCTCATACAGATTCCGAGCATAACAGATGCATAACGATCATAAAGCATTTTCTGTGCTTTACGGTCATTTTTTCTACAGCCTTCTATAATTTGTTCTTCAGA
>JBDRPR010000416.1:0-10590 GCA_043826845.1 Bacteroidota bacterium | reverse complement strand
TTAAAAAAGAATATTTAAAAAAGCAATTTAGTTTTTCAATCAGAAAACATAATTAAATACTTAAAATGGATTACACAATAATTATTTACACTGTTGTTACATTAGTAGCCGTTGGAATTTTTCTGGCGGTTGTTTTGTTTATGGTAGCGAAGAAATTTAAAGTTTTTGAAGATCCGCGTATTGATGATGTCGAACAATCACTACCTGGAGCAAATTGCGGAGGATGTGGATATCCGGGATGTCGTGGTTTTGCAGAAAATTGTGTTAAAGCAGAATCTTTAGATGGTTTGTTTTGTCCGGTGGGAGGAAATGATACAATGTCAAGTGTTGCTAAAATCCTTGGGATGGAAGCTACTGCAAAAGAACCTATGGTTGCAGTTGTAAGATGTAGAGGAACGTATGCAAACAGAACAAAAACAAATTTTTATGACGGAACCGCTTCCTGCACAATTGCCAGCAGTTTATACAGCGGTGATACTGGTTGTGCATACGGGTGTCTTGGCTTAGGAGATTGTGTTGTTGTTTGTAATTTCAATGCAATTTATATTGATGAAAAAACAGGTCTGCCCGTTGTTTCAGATGAAAATTGCACTGCTTGTGGAGCTTGTGTGAAAGCTTGTCCGAAAAATATCATTGAACTTAGATATCTTGGAAAGAAAAACAGAAGAATATATGTTAGTTGCATTAATCAGGATAAGGGAGGGATTGCTAAAAAAGCTTGTTCTGTTGCATGTATTGGATGTGGAAAATGTGAAAAAGTCTGCAAGTTTGAGGCAATAAAAATTGAAAATTTTAAAGCATATATTGATTTTGAAAAATGCAAACTTTGCAGAAAATGTGCCTCTGAATGTCCAACCGGAGCAATATTGGAATTGAACTTCCCTCCTAAAAAAGAAGCCGTACCAGATGTGCAGGAAGTGAAAGAAAAGGTGGTTTCAGAAAATACAGAATCAAATAAAAAAGAAATAAAAGCAGAATCTATAAAAAATTCCGATAAATTAAATGAATCTTCAGATAACTAAATAATCTCAGGAGAAAAATGGCAAAAACATTTCCAAAAGGGGGAGTACATCCGGTAGAAAACAAATTTTCAGCAGGTAAAAAGATAGAACTTTTAGCTATTCCGAAAACGGTTTCTATTCCTATTTCGCAACATATAGGTGCTCCACCATCTGTAATAGTTGCTAAGGGCGACAAAGTAAAAGTAGGTACATTAATCGCAGCCAGCGGAGGATTTGTCTCTTCAAGCATTCATTCATCTGTTTCGGGTACGGTAAATAAAATTGACAATATTCTGGATTCCAGCGGGTACAAAAGAACTGCTGTAATTATTGATGTTGATGGCGATGAATGGGAAAGCAGTATTGACCAGTCAGAGACTTTATCCAAACAAGTAAATCTGACTTCAGAAGAAATTATTAAAAAGATTTCAGAATCAGGTATTGTTGGTCTTGGAGGAGCGACTTTTCCCTCACATGTAAAATTATCTGTTCCTAAAGGGAAAAAAGCGGATATACTGATTATCAATGGAGTTGAATGTGAGCCATACCTGACTGCAGATCACAGGTTAATGCTTGAAAAAGGGGGAGAAATTATGGTTGGGGCAAAGATTTTGATGAAAGCGCTGAATGTTGATAAAGCAATTATTGGAATAGAGAACAACAAACCTGATGCAATTGCACATATGACAAAATTGTGTGAAAATAGTTTAGGTATTGAAGTTTATCCACTAAAAGTTCATTATCCTCAGGGTGGTGAAAAACAGTTAATAAAGGTATGCTTAAACAGAGAAGTGCCATCAGGATGTTTGCCGATAGATGTTGGAACTGTCGTTCATAATGTTGGAACAGCTTATGCTGTCTATGAAGCCATTCAGAAAAATAAACCTTTATTTGAGAGAGTCGTTTCTGTTACTGGTAAAAAAATGAAAAATACATCAAAATTTATGGTTCGTGTAGGTACACCTATATCTGAACTTATTGAAGCTGCAGGAGGTTTGCCCGGAGATACAGGAAAGGTTGTAAATGGCGGACCTATGATGGGTAAAGCACTCAATTCACTCGAAGTCCCTGTTACAAAAGGTACATCGGGAGTATTGATTTTTAGTGAAAAAGAAAGTAGAAGACAAGAAGTATTAAATTGCATTCGCTGTTCAAAATGTGCTTCTGCCTGTCCGATGGGATTGGAACCATATCTGTTGATGCCGTTTGCAGAACGTAAAATGTGGGATAGAGTTGAAGAGGAAAAGGCTCTTGATTGTATGGAGTGTGGATCCTGTAGTTATACATGTCCGTCAAAACGGCCTCTGCTTGATTATATCCGTCTTGGAAAAGCAAATGTTCTTAGAATAAAAAGAGAAAAACAAAAATAATGAATATGAATCTTTTAACTGTTGGACCATCACCTCATGTATATAGTAATAATTCTGTAAAAAAGATCATGTATGGTGTTATTATTGCCATGCTGCCAGCACTGGCAGTTTCAGTGTATTATTTCGGACTTCAGGCTATAATTGTTACTTTAATTGCAGTTGTTTCCTGTTTGATTTTTGAGTGGCTGATACAAAAATTTTTAATAAAAGGAAAAACAACCATTTCTGACGGATCTGCTATTATAACAGGTATGTTGCTTGCTTTTAATGTTCCCAGCAATCTACCATGGTGGATAGTAGTTATAGGTAGCTTTGTCGCAATAAGTATTGCAAAAATGTCTTTTGGAGGACTTGGAAACAACCCATTTAACCCTGCTTTGGTTGGTCGTGTTTTTATGCTGATTTCCTTCCCTGTTCAAATGACATCATGGCCAAAGATTAAAGTTCTTGATTTTTCGATGGTTGATGCAGAAACTGCTGCTACACCTTTGGCTATAATAAAAGAAGGGTTGAAAAACAATCAGACATTTTCAGATATTATGACTCAGATGCCCACAAGTTATACTGATTGGTTTATTGGCGGAATGGGAGGATCACTTGGAGAAATTTCTGCTGCTGCATTGTTATTGGGTGGTTTATATATGCTTTTCAGGAAAATTATTACATGGCATATACCAATTTCTATTTTTGGTACCATCGCGATATTTACCGGAATATTGCATCTCGCAAACCCAGAACAATATGCTGATCCTTTATTTCATCTACTAACAGGAGGTGTCATGCTTGGGGCTATTTTTATGGCAACTGATATGGTTACTTCACCAATGTCTGGCAAAGGGATGCTGATTTTTGGGGTAGGAATTGGAGTAATAACGGTATTAATTAGAATTTTTGGTGCATATCCTGAGGGTGTTTCATTTGCAATTCTTATAATGAACGGATTTGTACCGTTAATTAACAAAGGATTTAAACCGAAAAGATTCGGTGAAAAATTGGGTTCTCAATAGTATGTATTTAGTATCTAAAAAACAGATAATTAACATTTAAGGAAGATGGCACAAAAAGAATCAACATTTTTAAATATGACCGTGACACTGTTTTTAATAACAGCAGTTGCAGCAGCCTCACTTGGGTTTGTTAATGAATTCACAAAAAAGCCTATTGCACAGGTCAAGGAAGATAAGTTGAAGGAGAGCATAAATCTTGTTGTTCCAGGTGCTGGTAATGGAAAAATTAAAAATTTCTCTATTGCTCAGGCTGAAGGCGGAGACAGCTTATATTTTTATGAAGTTTATGTCAATGAAAAGCTTATCGGGACAGCAATAAAGACCTATACAAATATAGGTTTCAGTGGGCATTTCACTGTCATGGTTGGTTTTGATGCAGAAGGTAATATAATTGATAATAACGTTCTTGAGCATAAAGAAACTCCTGGTCTGGGAGATAAAACCAGTAAGGCAAAGTCTATATGGAATGAGCAATTTAATGGAAAAAATCCTGCTCAGTACAAATTGGTTGTTAAAAAAGATGGAGGTGATGTTGATGCTATTACTGCGGCAACAATTTCATCCAGAGCATATTGCGATGCATTGAGAAGGGCATATACTGCTTTTGCAGATTATTATAAATTAAACTCTGTATCTGTTGAAAACGCAGATCAAAAAAATGGAGGGACAGAATAATGAATCAATGGAAAAATTTGACCAAGGGTATTATTAGAGAAAACCCTATCCTTGTTCTTGTACTCGGTGCTTGTCCTACTCTTGCAACGACATCTTCTGCAATAAATGGACTTGGAATGGGATTGGCAACCACATTTGTACTGATTGGTTCTAATGTTGTAATTTCTCTGATCGCTAAAATGATCCCAAACAAAGTTCGTATTCCTTCATATGTAGTTGTAATTGCAACCTTTGTAACTTTGGTTGATTTATCTATGCAGGCATATGTACCTTCACTATACGATAAACTGGGAATTTTTATTCCGCTTATTGTAGTTAACTGTATCGTTTTAGGAAGGGCGGAAGCATTTGCTAATAAAAATACTGTTTTTTCTTCATTCATCGATGCTGTTGGTATGGGACTGGGTTTTACTTTTGCACTTGGGATTCTGGGTTCGGTGCGAGAAGTTTTAGGCAGTGGAGCAATTTTTGGAAATAAATTTATCTCCGGAGACGGTGCCCTTGTATTTGTTTTAGCCCCGGGTGCATTTATTGCACTTGGATATCTTATTGCTTTGGTAAATAAAATTCGAAAAGTATAAAAACTAGATATTATGGAATATATTTTAATTATTATTTCTGCCATTTTAGTCAACAATGTTGTATTGGCACAGTTTCTTGGAATTTGCCCTTTTTTAGGTGTTTCAAACAAAGTTAGTACTGCTGTTGGAATGTCCGGTGCAGTTACTTTTGTAATGGTGCTGGCTACAATTGTTACTTATCTGATACAAACATATATTCTTAACACACTTGGAATTGAATACATGCAGACAATAACATTTATTCTTGTTATTGCAGCACTTGTACAAATGGTCGAAATTATTCTGAAAAAAATCAGCCAGTCTCTTTTTCAGGCATTAGGAATTTTTCTGCCTTTAATTACAACTAACTGTGCTGTTTTGGGGGTGGCAATACTTGTAATACAAAAGGATTATAATTTATTAGAGGGGGTTATTTATGCCGCAGCAACTGCTGTTGGATTTGGACTGGCATTGGTTATTCTGGCTGGTATAAGAGAGCATATGGATCTGGTTAATATTTTAAAAGGAATGAAAGGAGTTCCTTCTGCATTAATTGTTGCAGGTATTTTAGCGTTGGCTTTTATGGGTTTTGCCGGAATGGTTTAAACTTTTACAGGTAAATCATTTAGGATCAAGTAATAATACCGAATGGCTTACAAGATAATTAAAACAAATCGCTTCGCTTTTGTTATAAGAATAGAAAAACATACCAATGGAACAAAAAGATAATTTGGAGTAAATTTGTAAATATAAAATATTTATGCAAAAAAAATCCGTTTCATTTTTGAAACGGATTTTTTTACAAAATCATGTACTATTGGATTTTTAATATTTTCTTTTTGGTTGAGTAGTTTATTTTTAAAGCTTGTGCTTTTCTCAATTCCTGTTTTATGTCAGTAATAATACCCATTTTTGTTTCTGAATCAACCTTCAGGGAAACGGTCAATTTATTTCTGTCAGTTTCATCCATTTTTTCTCGTTCATTTGCGACATAATCCTGAATATCATTAATATCTTTAAAAGCATCATTGAGTTGGATAATAGGTTCAGTACCATACATGCTTTGGAATTTGGTCCCTGGAACACCTACAAAGACATAGCTGACAAGTGATTTTTTTTCCAGTTTCTTAATTTCTGTTGCTTCGGGTAAAACAGGTTTTTTTATCAACAGGGTAGATTCTCTCATAACCGTAGTTACCATGAAAAAGAATAAAAGCATAAAAATAATATCCGGAAGAGATGCGGTTGAAATTTCCGGAGTTCCACCTTTATTTTTCCTATTAAATTTTGCCATAATTACCTAACATTTTTTGGTTCAGCTTCTGAAATTGCTTGTGGAATAGCTGTTTTAACAGCTTCCTGTTCATTTTCTACTAGATCATCGAATTTTTTTCCGAATTTTTCTTTTGCCAATTCATCTCTTAATTCATTAAAAGCAGCCACAAGCTCATTCTGAACTTTAATATACATTTCATATGATGTTCCTCTGTCATTTTGTAAGGATACCACTCCTTTAGATCTTTTGAAATCTTCTTTTAACAAATCAATTGCATCCTGAAAATTTGCAGCGGCTTTTAAATTGTTTTCCTTTGTTGTTTTTTCCTTTAGAAAAGAAAGAGACTCTTTATCAGACAAATTGTCCAATAGGGCAGGGTTTTTAATAAATTCTTTTGTTTTTTCCCTAACATCATCAACTTTCATATAAGCATTGTTAACCAATAGCTGATCGTGTTTATTTATTAAAACAACAAATACATTCCTCTTATTAATTTCAACAGTTTCAGGGCGTTCAATATCCTCTGGAATTGGTGGCAATAAACGTGTCAAACCAATATCCATGTCCATTGTCGTAGCAACAAGAAAGAAAATAAGCAACATAAAAGCTATGTCTGCCATTGACGCCGAGGGTATTTCCGGAGTTTTTCTTGCCATAATAATTTTATTTATTTATTAATTATATGCACATTATTTTTTAAATGCATTTAATACAGCTGTAATTAATATTCCCAATATTGCTAAAAACAACAAAATATACATAGTATATAAACCAGCATCAGTCATTTTTAAGGTTGAAGGATTATTGTCCAGACCGGTATATGTAGAAGGCATTTTAATTAAAGTCCCATCTGACAATAGATAACCGATCAATACGATCAAACCAACGGCAACAATTCCTATTATAGCCGAAAACGCACTTTTAGGCTGAGAAACAAGTGAAAATATCGGAAATACTACTGCTAAAATTGCAGCTATTGCAAAAAAGATATATGCAAGGTATAAAACAGAGTTTGTATATTTCGGAATATCTGAATTTCCCTCAGCATTTCCTCCCAGATAAAGCATTGCAAACATAACAATAGTGATCAGCATGAATGCTCCGAGAGTAATCTTTAAATATTTTGAAAATGAACTAGTCATATTAAATTATTTTTTAAAATTAAATTTAACCAAAATGTCAATTAATGAAATAGAAGAGTCTTCCATTTTATTAACAATATTGTCAATTCTTGAAACAAGATAGTTATAGAAAATCTGAAGTATCATTGCAACAACAAGTCCTGATACTGTGGTTATCAACGCAACTTTAATACCGCTGGCAACTAGCTGAGGTGAAACGTCTCCGGCAATTTCGATTGAATTAAAAGCATCAATCATACCTAATACTGTTCCCATAAATCCCAACATAGGAGCAAGGGAAATGAAAAGAGATATCCATGTAAGATTTTTCTCTAATAGGCCCATTTGAACGCCACCGTAGGAAATAACTGATTTTTCAACATTTTCAATGCTTTCAGGATTTTCGGGAATATATCTTTCAAGTCCCTGATAAAAAATACTTGCAACCGGGCCTTTGGTATTTCTGCAAACTTCTTTTGCAGCATCAATTCCTCCTGAATCCAAAGCATTTTCAACATTTTTCAACAATTTTGTTGTGTTGGTTGTTGCAAGATTAAGGTAAATAATTCTTTCAATGGCAAGAGCCAATCCGAGGATCAAACAAAGAAGAATAAAACTCATAAATAATGCACCCCCTTCGATGAACAATTTTTTAACTTTCTGATGCATCGAATTGCCTTGTTCAACTGTAGCTTCTTCTGCAACAGTATTTACTGCTGATGTGTCTGCAGGAACTGCCTCATCAACAACCTGATTTGAATCATCCAGATTTATTACTTCAATTTCTTCCTCCTGAGCGTTTAAAAAATTATTTGATGCTCCTAAAAAGAGCATCCCTAAAATTGCTATAAATGCAAATAAATTTTTCATGACCTGTTATTAAAGTTTAATGGTTAACGATTTATTTAATTAATTAAGAAAAAACTTTTTTAAATATGCGGAGAGGAAGGGATTCGAACCCCCGGTACGGCTTAACACCATACACACGCTTTCCAGGCGTGCACCTTCAACCACTCGGTCACCTCTCCTCTCAAATTTTTAATAAAAAAAGAACATTTTTAAGGCCGCCAAATTACAAAAAAAATAAACCTAAAAAAAAACTATTATGATAATTTTTTTTTGTAAAATCATTAAATTTCCATTTTCATAATCATATAGAATGTTATATGGAAGAAAGATTTATTTTCTATTGCCGATAATTTATATCATATTGAGTCCGGTACAAAAAGGTGAAAAGTCGTTTAAGCCTGCACGGCTATCCGGGCAAAAACAAATCTTTATTGATCCCCCTCATGATTTTTATTAATAATGCAGGTTAATAAATTGATATTGTTGAACTATATTATGTCGAATATATCATACACATTTTTAGTTGTGATTTTTGCAACTTCAGAAACAGATAGGTTTTTAATTTCAGCAATTTTTTCCAACACAAATTTTATGTAGCTGCATTCATTTCTTTTTCCTCTGAAAGGATCAGGCGTAAGATATGGTGAGTCAGTTTCAAGAACGATATCTTTTAAATCTGTTCTTTGAATAATTTCAGTCAGATTTGAATTTTTAAATGTTACTACACCGCCAATGCCAAGTTTAAATCCTCTTTTTATAGCTTTTTCTGCCTGATCTGAATTGCCGGAAAAGCAATGAAATACTCCTTTTGGGAAATCACCTGTCAGTTTGTCAATAACTTCAAGTGCTTCATTAAAAGAATTTCTTGTATGTATAGAAACAGGGAGATTAAATAATTGTGCCAGTTCGAGTTGATTATTGAAAATTTCTTTTTGTTCATTTACATAGGTTTTATCCCAGTATAAATCAATTCCTATTTCTCCTATTGCGATATATTGCCTGTGATTTTTCTGAATTTCATCTTGTATTATTTTAAATTCGGATTTATAATCTGATTTTACAGATGTAGGATGTAGCCCGATCATAGAATAACATTTGCCTGGGTACAACTTGCAAAGATTATTCATAGGAGCAATTGTACTGCTGTCAATATTTGGCAGAAAAATTTTCGTAACGCCAATATTAAAAGCATTGGTTATTACCTGATCACGATCGTCTTTAAATGCATCAAGAAATAAATGTGCGTGCGTATCAATAATTTCCATTGAAAAAAAATTCAGCTAAATATTAAAAAAAGGGACCGAAGTCCCTTTTCTAATAACTAATAACTATTAACTAATTAAACTAAACCCTGATCAATCATAGCATCGGCAACTTTAACAAAACCACCGATATTTGCTCCGTTAACATAGTTTACAAAACCGTCACCTTCTTTTCCGTATTTAACGCAAGTAGCATGAATACTTTTCATAATGTCATGTAATCTTTGGTCAACTTCTTCGCGTGTCCATGATAACCTCAATGAGTTCTGAGACATTTCAAGACCTGAAGTTGCTACACCGCCTGCATTAGCTGCTTTACCAGGACCAAAAAGAATCTTGGCTTTTAAGTATATTTCAACTGCCTGAGCATCAGATGGCATATTCGCGCCTTCTGAAACACAAATACAACCGTTTTCAACCAGCATTTTAGCTTCTGCTTCGTTTACTTCGTTTTGAGTAGCACAAGGCAATGCAACGTCACATTTTACTCCCCATGGTCGTTTTCCTTCAACATATTCGCAACCGAATTTATCAGCATACTCACTTATTCTGCCTCTTTTAACGTTTTTCAATTGCAATACAAAGGCAAGTTTTTCAGCATCAATTCCTTTAGGATCATAAATATATCCAGCTGAATCAGATAGCGTAACAACTTTGCCCCCTAATTGAGTTGCTTTTTGAGTTGCATATTGAGCAACATTTCCTGAACCGGATATTGCAACAGTTTTTCCATTAAAGCTTTCGCCACGGGTTTTTAACATTTCTTCTGCAAAATAAACACAACCATAACCAGTAGCTTCAGGTCGAATCAGACTTCCACCCCAGTTAAGACCTTTACCTGTCAATACACCGGTATGCTCTTTTCTGATTCTTTTGTATTGTCCATACAAGAACCCGATTTCTCTGCCACCGACCCCAATATCACCGGCAGGTACATCTGTATCAGCACCAATATACTGGCACAATTCAGTCATAAAACTCTGACAGAATTTCATGACTTCATTATCTGATTTTCCTTTAGGATCAAAATCAGAACCTCCTTTACCTCCACCCATAGGAAGAGTAGTTAAACTGTTTTTAAGCACCTGTTCAAAAGCTAAAAATTTCAAAACTCCAAGATTTACAGTCGGGTGTAAACGTAATCCGCCTTTGTATGGGCCGATTGCGCCATTCATCTGAATTCTGAAACCTCTGTTTATCTGAACTTCACCTTTGTCATCCAACCAGGGAACTCTGAACATAAACACTCTTTCTGGTTCTGCAATTCTTTCAAGAATTTTTGCATGTTTGTACTTTGGGTTTTCTTCAATAAAAGGAATTAATGATTCTGCAACTTCCTGAACAGCCTGATGAAATTCCGGTTCTGCAGGATTCTTGGCTTTAATTAAAGCCATAAATTTTTCTACACGTGGATCCATTATACGTTTACTTTATAGGTTAAAATTTAAGTTTATTATCACCACAAACTT
>JBDRPR010000415.1:0-4216 GCA_043826845.1 Bacteroidota bacterium | reverse complement strand
AGCTGAAATACTATATTGACTATGTATGCAGTCTTATCAATGAGGATAAGAAAGAGGAAGCAATTGAATTACTGAAAAACATTTTTACGCCTCAGCAAATTCCTCAATTAAATTTTGTATGTTTGAAGTGAGAAATGTTAGATATTTATTATTTTATTATCATTTACAGGTAACTCCAACCGTCGCTGTGCTTGGTGCGTAAAGGTTCCTGGTTTGTGATATAACTTTTAACTATTAACTTCAAAAATATTCTTTGTATTATTGGTTACTTTATAACGATTATCTATTCTGTGATTCACAACCCATACAATATCACTTTCTGAAGTCAATATCCATGTTTCAGATTTATCAATGATTGAAAATTTGTTGTCAGAAAAGAAGTCGCTCAACTTTTTAAAATTACTCATACCTAAAGGTACAAAATGATCACCTTTTTCCCATTTTCGTATTTTAAGTGGGAAAACCAACTTGTCTGCATCCAGCCATGCAATATTTCTCTCTTTGGGAACAATCAGCTTTTCTGAATTTGAAATAATAGAACAGTTTAATGACAAGGGATGTTCAATTTTTCTATTACTTCCGATAATGTAAAATTCATGGTCTGAAATTTCATTTTTTGAAATTATTAATTTATCCCGGTCTTTTACAAGTATATGAGATTGAGAAAGATACTTTTTTCCTGATTGCTTGTCCATGGATGAAATTATATTGATAACCTGTTCATAATTAAATCCATATGGAAACAAAAATTCATAAAGATAGGCATCCGGGGTACTTAAATTCTGTAGCTTTTTAATATCAATAAATATTTTATTACCGGCTTCCTGAATAATTTGCTCTTTGACCTCAGAAATTTTTTCATAGAAAATACTGGAAGTTGATTTTAGTATTTTGATAGTGTCTAAAATATTATTTTTAAATCCGGGATTTAGTTCTTGGCAGACAGGAAGAATTTTATGCCTGATGAAATTCCTGTAATATTTATCGGAGTGATTGCTTGAATCTTCTCTGTATTGAACATTATTGGAAATTGCATAAGTTTCTATTTTCGATCTGTCGGCAAACAATAAAGGTCTGACAACCTGTCTGCTTTTTGGCTTAATACCTGATAACCCCTTTATTCCTGTCCCTTTTGAAATGTTAATCATAAATGTTTCAACAACATCGTCGGCATTATGGGCAACAGCAACATATTCATAACTTAGCTTCTTAAGAAGATGTTCAAACCATGAATATCTAAGTTCCCTTGCTGCCATTTGAATGGAAATTTTATTTTTTTCAGCGTATTGTTTTGTATTAAAAGATTTTGAATAAAAGGGGATGTCATTTTCACTTGCAACTTTTTTAACAAAAAGTTCATCATAATCTGATTCCTTTCCCCGTAATTTAAAATTGCAGTGAGCAATACAAAATTCATTGTCTGTTTTTGAGAACAGGTCAAGCATTGTCATTGAATCAATTCCCCCGCTTACAGCAAGAATAATCCGGTCTGTTTCTTCAAATAACTGGTTTTTTAATATAAAGGTATTAAAGTCTTTTAACATTCTGTAAAGTTATCATTTTTTTGGGAATACCCGACGTATCCATTTTGGTAAAACAAAAACCCCGATAAATAAATATGGATAATAACTTACAAGTCTCCAAAGAATAGCCATAACAGCAACGAGACCGGCAACAGGAATAAATTCGGCCAGATAATCAGAAAATACCAATTCAACAATTCCGCTTCCTCCCGGTGTTGGAAAAATCACCATCATAATCCACATAACCAATTGTCTGGCAAATATCAAAATATTCTGACCAAAATCAGGTATTGTACAGGACAGATTGTCAGAAACACTGAAAATCAAAGCAATTAATAAAAAGTTGAGCACCCAGTATCGTGCTGTCCATGAAAAAAAAGTCGCTCCAAATGCTTTTAACCAGAAAACAAAGGATTTTTGTTTCAGCTCTTTAGAGGCAGTTATGACATCTTTCCCTGCTTTATCAGCACCGTTTTTCCACTTTTTCAGAAATCGCAACTTAAAAACAAAATTGATAAATTTTGCGATCATTTTTGGATTTTTAAATAAACCATAGCCAATAAAAAGAATCCATATGAATTTAATTGTGTAGGCAATAATCGCAAAAAGAAAATATTTGTTGCTGTAGTCAAAACTCATAGAAATATCAGTTGAACCACCAATAGAAAAAAGAATTACCGGACTGATTGTTAAGAAAACCAAAGGAAACATAATAATAAAATATAATTCATCAAGCAAGGACGTTGCCATAACAACAGCAGTACTTTTTCCAACCGACAAACCTTCTTTATGAATAAACACAGTTGCTACACTTGTACCTCCTATTGCTCCAGGTGTAACAGCAGAAGTGAACTCCCACAGCATGATGATATTAAATGTTTTTCTCCAATTTAATTGTTTATCGGTCAATATCCTTAATCGTATCATATATCCTATATCTCTGCATGCCATCATTAAAAATGAAATAAATACAAAAAGGAAAAAATATGCACCGAAAGAGATTAGTGAAAAGGATTTAAAAGAAAAATTATCATCAAAATACATGACAAGACTTATCCCTGCAAAGCCAAATAGAATTGGCAGAATTATCTTTGTAGGCCGTATCTTTCTTAATACTTTAGATGAATTTTCTTCCATTTTTAAAATAATACAAAGTACAAATTTATAAATTCATGCAGATTTGTACATAAAAATTCAATAACTTTACGAACAAAATTATATTAAAACCAAACTGTCATGTCACGTTTTTTATTCATATTTACTTTATTATTCATCAGTATTTCAGTTTTTCCGGCAAAAGATAACTTTAAAACAACCCATAGCGATTCTCTGGATATATTGCATTATACAATAAATATTGAAGTACTTTATACTACAACTGAAATTGCAGGAAATACAAATCTTTTAATTACGCCCAAAATAAATAATCTTGATGTTATTTCTCTTGATTTACTGAAATTGACTATTGATTCTATATGGATAGATAGTCTTATAACAGCAAATTACACGTACAATGATACCTTACTGAATATTTTTCCTGCAGGTTCTTTCAACCTGACAGATACGTTTACAGTTACTGTATTTTATCACGGGTATCCAACCGAAGATCCTTCAGGATTCGGTGGATTTTCATTCAGCGGTAGTTATGCTTACAGTATCGGAGTGGCATTTATTGATAATCCTCATAATTACGGAAGAGTGTGGTATCCATGCATAGATGACTTTGTTGACAGGGCAACTTATGATTTTTATATCAAATCAGATTCAATAAAATTTGCAGTCTGCAACGGTACTTTTCAGGATGTTGTTTATCCCGGAAATTCAAAAGCAATTTATCACTGGAATATGAGAGATGAAATACCTACATATCTGGCAAATGTTGCAGTTGCTGATTATATTGCCATAAGAGATACTTTTGTAGGAATACTTGATGTTATTCCGATTGCAATTTATGTGAGGCCAACTGATAGTTTAAAAGCGGTTAATTCATTTATCAACTTAAAGCAAATTCTTGAAGGTTTTGAATACAGATTCGGCCCATATATGTGGGAAAGAGTAGGTCTTGTTGCTGTACCACTCGGTGGCGGAATGGAACATGCAACAAATATTTCATATGGTAATTCATTAATAACAGGTAATTTAACTTATGAATGGCTTTATGCTCATGAAATTTCTCACCATTGGTTTGGTGATCTTATCACCTGCGGGGAAGCAGAAGAAATGTGGATAAACGAAGGCTGGGCTGTATATTCTGAAGCAATTTATATGGAATATTTGTATGGAAGGGATGCATACAGGCAATATGTAAGAGATAATCATAAATATGTCCTAAGAGCCTCGCATCTTGATGATGGAGGCTACAGGGCTTTGGTTGGTGTTCCTCATGAATATACATATGGCACAACAGTTTATGATAAAGGAGGTGATGTGGCTCATACAATCCGCGGATATATGGGAGATTGTACTTTTTTTCCGGCTATAAAACATCTGATGGACACCTTTCAGTTCAGTGATGTCATCTCTGAAGATATGAAAAACGTTTTTACTGCATATTCTGGAATTGATATGACCGATTTCTTTAATGCATGGGTTTATGCACCAGGATTTCCTCACTTTTCTGTTGATTCATTTGATGTTATTAATAACGGTGTTGATTATGATGTGACTGTTTATATAAAACAAAAACTTAAAGG
>JBDRPR010000414.1:0-13428 GCA_043826845.1 Bacteroidota bacterium | reverse complement strand
GCCTGTAAAATACATTAAACGCTCAAATGGAATATCTTCATTTGTTTTCAGATTCTTAAGATTAAACGATATCAGAAACATCGTCCCATCTTTTCCGTCGTGAGTTTTCATTTCTTCCTGAGCCAGAAGTTTGATACCTTGTTTTTCAAAATGTTCTTTAGTCAAGCCTTTAACAACAATAGCATAGGGAGAACCTTCTATTTCTTTTATCTGAATAGACGAAGACGAACCAAGGTGAATAAAACCGGCCTGATTTTTTAATACACGGAAATGTGCAGGTGGATTTATTGAAATACCTTCATCAAGCAGTTCAATTCTTGTTTTTCCGTCAAAACCTGAAGTGTCTTTGGAAACACTCTGAGAAAACACCTGAAAATTAATAAATAAACAAAAATAAATAAACCAAAAGGAATATTTCATTTTTCACTTCTTATTTTAAAATCAATATATAAGTTCAATCCATGCAAAATTATGGATAATATATATACAAGTCAAGGTTTTTACAAAGTTTTCTTGATTTTTGTATCTATCCTGTTTTAAGGCAAATAAATAAATCTTTTATAAAAAATGCTGAATTTTTAAGCTATTGATCAAAATTCGATAATTTTTTAATACAAATTCGAAAGTCACATTTCCCTGACAAATAATTATTATTTTTCACTACTGAGTAAAGAGTAAAAACTCATGAAATCAGTCGGTTTGTAGTGATAATTTTTATAAACTTTGTTTTATTTCCTTATTAAAATTAATATTTTGTATATTTGTATTCATTTAAAAATCATTATCAATTAACCTTAAATTTAAAAACTATGAAAAACTTAATTGCCTTATTAATAGTAGTTTTTATTGGCTTATCTATAAAAGGACAAATATTACAGGAAGTCAAATCATTAAATATTGAAAAAAAATTTCCATGTTCGGACTATCGACATATTAATACAAGTAAAAACCAAAATAATTATCGTGCACCAAATGATACAATAATGTATTGGGATTTAAACGGAGGACTTCCTTCGGGGTGGACTACTATTGATAATACTTCAAATAATTATATATGGGAATGGTCAACAATCGGACCTCATGGTGCTTATACTCATTTATCCGGGCAACCATGGACAGTACCTATTGATCCAATAGCTTCTACAACTGCTGTAAACGGTTTTTTAATGTTCCAGGCAGATAATTATAATACCGACCAGACAACAGGACTATTAGTTACTAATATTGTTGATCATGATTCTTATATTATGACAAATTCAATTGATTTATCAAGCCAACAATCAGTTTTAGTTAAGTTTCAGGAAAGATTCAGGGCTTGTTGCACCTGGCTTGGAGGGAACGGGTTATTTCTTGGAGTTAGTACAAATGGTACTACCTGGACTGATTTCAGCGTTAGCGAAGGTATTCCTATTAACGATCATTCATGTGCTTATGATACTGTAACAAATGTTGAAGTGAATATTTCGTCTATTGCTGCAAATCAGCCAATTGTATATTTGCGATGGTACATAAAAGGTTTAAGTCATTACTATTGGATGGTAGATGATATTGCATTAGTAGAAGGATTAAACAATGATATAAAAATCCAAAGAGAATATACTGACTTCTTTGTCTTTGATGATGGATATTATACTAAAATTCCCAGAAAACAATCATTAAATTTCCCAATCGGATTCAGGGCAGATGTACAAAATAATGGTCTTAATAATGTAACCAACGTAATTCTAAATATTGATGTTGATTATTTAGGATCAATAATTTATAGTGAAAATAGTTCTCTGGAAGACCCGACTCCAATAATTTCCGGATCTTTATCAGATTCTATCTGGTGTTTGGGCTCTGATTTTTATTCAATAAATCCACCGCCAAATCCGTCATTTTATGCAAATCAGTACGGGGATTATACAATAACACATACCATTTCAATGGATTCGACAGATCAATATCCATCAGACAATATTGCAATTTCAGCTTTTTCAGTCACTGACAGTATTTATGCCAGGGATGATGGATCAAATGAATCTAAAGTTGGCCCTCAGAAATGGGTTGGATATGGTAACGACGGAGATATTATGGGCATTACATATCAGATAAATGATGATTCTGATGACAGCGAAGTGAATTCCATTTCTATATTTGTTACTGATAATAGTGATACAATAAATCCGACAACAATAAGAGGAGCTTTATACATTTCAAATGGTCTTTATGATTTTAGTGAAGTTATTTATACAAACACTCATACAATTACTTCAGCAGATTTAAATAATTGGATTACTATCCCCTTTGTTAAAAATGGTGTTTCTGAGATATTACCGTCAGGAAAATATTTAGCAGGAGTAGTTTACGAATCTTTCAATGGCGGAAATGGAATGTGGATAGGAGAAGATAGATCAACAAATCAGGTTGAATCGGTTACACATTGGAACTTTATTCAAAACTCGCAATGGGTTTATTTAACCAATTACGGCTTTGATCAAACACCAATGATCAGGCTGAATTTTAATCCTTGTATGCTTAATATAATTGATTCTCTGACATATATTACGGATGAATCTACCTGTGGCATTGGAGATGGTGCTATTGACTTAACTGTTGATTATGGTAACCCGCCTATATCATTTTTATGGTCAAATGGTGCCACTACTGAAGATATTAGTGGCCTGACAGGAGGACAGTACTCTGTTATTATTACTGATAATGAAGGATGTCAATACAATAGAAACTTTACGGTTAATTCTTTAAATATTCCTTCATTTTCTGCAAACACTACAGATGAATCTTCTTGTGGTCTCCATGATGGAAGTATTGATATCACTCCTTCAGGTGGAACATCTCCGTACATATTTTTATGGTCAAATGACAGTACAACAGAAGACTTGATTAATATAACCAATGGTGCCTATACTTTAACAATGACTGATCAATACGGATGTTCTTTCATCCAAACTTATAATATTTCTTATCTTGACAGTGTAACAACATTAGGAATAACCTCTAATGAGTCGTTTTGCGGATTTAGTGATGGATCAATAGATATTACCATATATAACGGATCATCTCCATATACGATTAACTGGTCAAATGGCAGTACTGACGAAGACTTGATTAATATTGGCGGAGGTTCATATTCAGTTTCAATTACAGATAACAATGGTTGTTCAAGTTTTAATAATTTTTCGATTATATATCTTGACAGTTTATCAATAACAGGAACAACAACAGATGAATCATTTTGTGGGTTTAGTGATGGGTCAGTTGATATTACCATAAATAACGGATCATCTCCCTATACTTTTAACTGGTCAAATGGCAGTACCAACGAAGACCTGATTAATGTCGGGGAAGGTTCATATTCAATTTCAGTTACTGATGATCATGGGTGTTCAAACGTCAACTCATTTAGTATTGTTTATCTTGATAGTTTATCAATAGACGGAACAACAACAGATGAATCATTTTGTGGGTTTAGTGATGGGTCAGTTGATATTACCATAAATAACGGATCATCTCCCTATACTTTTAGCTGGTCAAATGGCAGTACCAACGAAGACCTGATTAATGTCGGGGAAGGTTTATATTCAATTTCAGTTACAGATAATTATGGGTGTTCAAACTTCAATTCATTTAGTATTGTTTACATTGACAGCCTTTCAATAATGCTTGACAGTATTATTCATTCAAGCGGACCTGCATTTTCAACAGGAGCTATTTATATCAGTATTGTTAACGGAACTCCTCCCTATTCAATATTATGGTCAAATGCTGCTACTACAGAAGACATTACCGGTTTACTAGGAGGAGGCGCAATTGGAGACAGTCTGGTATATTCTGTTGAAATAATTGATTCAAATGGTTGTATTAATAATGCTTCTTTCTATATTTATTCTTTAAATGTATCTGATATAAGCAGCAGGGTATTTGATGTGAGCCAAAATTACCCGAATCCATTTGGGAATATGACTCAATTTGATATTGAGATAACCGGTTCTATGAATATTTCTTACGAAATAACTGATATAACAGGAAAAAAATTAACCTTTGAAAATAAGGGGATTTTGACAACGGGCAGACACATAATTAATATTGATGCTTCAAGTCTGGCTGATGGAATATATTATTATACTGTTAAAGCAGATGATAATACATATACCAGAAAGATGGTAATAATTAAATGAGAGTGGTACAGTTCATTAAACACTCCCAATGCCGGATGAAAAAATCTTTCTTTATCAATGCAATTATAGAACGCAGATAACGCAGATGATTATGATTTTCTCAGATAAACTATAATTAGAGTCTGTCCATAAAGTCTGTGTCTTTAACATTCCATTTTGTTTTATTATGCAGAATTTCTATTATAAAATTCCATATTTTTTCTTAATAGCTTCAAATATCTTTTTCAAATTGTAACTTTGTCATGATTTTTTTTAATTTATCACTATTTCATTTATGAAAAACAAATGTCTTTTAATTATTTTTATGACAGTCTTTTATCTGTCATTTTATGCTCAGGATAAATCTGATTGGATTGGTGGTTTTCCTGATGCCTGTACTTCAATAACAGTTGGTAAAAATGCAAGTGCTGATGGTTCTGTAATCACTTCTCATACTGATGACAGTCACAGAACACAATCATCAGTCAATATAATTCCGGCAAAAGATTATCCTGCCGGATCAGTGTGTAATATGTACAAGAGAGTAAGTTGTGATTCTTTTGTAATGCCTTCCTACGCAAATATTAAAGTCGGAGAAATTCCTCAGGTTGCTCACACACATGGCTTTATAAATTCAGCTTATCCTTGTATGAATGAGTTTCAGTTAGGAATCGGAGAATCAACTTTCGGAGGCAGAGAAGAACTTCAGTCTGACAGCGGATTAATAGATTGTCAACGTCTGATTCAGTTGATGCTTGAACGTGCCACTACTGCAAGACAAGCAATAAAAATAGCAGATGAGTTGACGAAACTATATGGTTGGAATGATTATGGAGAATGCCTGACTATTGCAGACAAGAATGAAGTCTGGCATTTTGAAATTGTAGGACCTGGTAAAGATAAAGTTGGGGCGGTTTGGGCAGCTCAGCGCGTACCGGACGATCATATTTCTGTTAATGCAAATGCCAGCACAATAAAGAAAATTAATCTGAAAGATAAAGATGATTTTATGGCTTCTTCAAATATTTTTGAAGTTGCCCAGCAAAATGAATGGTGGAATCCGAATAAAGAATCTTTTGTTTTTAATGCAATCTATGCTCCTGAAAGCAGGACTTCTTTTGCTTCCAGAAGAAGAGAATGGAGAGTTTTTGATCTTCTTGCGCCATCGTTAAACCTGGATCCCAATGATCAGGATTATCCTTTTTCAATAAAACCGGATTCTTTGGTTACTCTTCAAAAACTTGTTGATATTTTTAAAGATTATTATGAAGGGACTCCTTATGATATGACAAGAAATATCACGACAACCAATAAAGACGGAAAAACAGTTGTTTCTCCTCTTGCAAATCCGTTTATGCCGTATGATCAACTTGGTATGCATGACGTAAAAGGTGACTGGTTTATTGTGGATAAAAAGACAAATAATATAGATTTCCTTGGAGAAAGAACTATTGCCAGATGGTACACTATGTATGCAACAATTATTCAATGCAGAAACTGGCTTCCGGATGAAATTGGAGGATTGGTATGGCTGGCTCTGGATAACGTAGCTACATCGGTATATATTCCAGTGTATTGCAGTGTGTCTGATTTACCGGTCACATATAAAACAGATGGCAGAATTACAGGCTTTTCCCAAAAATCTGCATGGTGGGCATTTAACAGACTTGGGACACTTTCTGCACAGCGTTGGGGGGAAATGAGATACGATGTGGATGCGGTCTGGATACCAATGCAAATGAAAATATTCGATGAACAAAGCAGACTTGAAGCAGATGCCATTGATATTAAAACAAAATCTGAAAGAGTAAAATATCTGACAAAATATACCATGAAATGGGGAAATACAATTGTTGAAGAGGCATGGAAACTTGGTGATTTTCTTTGGACAAAATATGATGAGAAATTTTAAGATAAATATATATTGAATCGGTGATTAAAATATAATGATTATTGCAGAAAAATATCTGCGATAATTAGCAAAATCAGCCAGAGATATTTTGTAAAAATATAACTTTAATAAAAAAATGATACATAATTATAAAAGACATACTATAACAGCTGCATTGCCTTATGCAAACGGTCCGGTTCATATAGGTCATCTTGCGGGAGTTTATGTTCCGGCTGATATTTATGCACGATACCTCAGAATCAAAGGAGAAGATGTTCTTTTTGTATGTGGATCTGATGAGCATGGCGTCCCAATTACCTTAAAGGCAAGAAAAGAGGGCATTACGCCGAAAGATGTTGTCGATAAATATCACACATTAATTAAAAAGGCATTTTATGATTTTGGAATAAGTTTTGACTTTTATGGCAGAACAAGTTCTGAAACACACCATAAAACATCATCTGACATTTTCAAAAAACTATATGACGAGAAGAAATTTATTGAAAAAACAACTGCTCAATATTTTGACAATGAAGCAGGGCAATTTTTAGCAGACAGATATATCACGGGGATATGCCCGCATTGTGGAAATGAAGAGGCCTATGGAGATCAGTGTGAAAAATGTGGAACATCGTTAAATCCATCGGATCTTATCAATCCCAGATCAACAATAAGCGGAAGTAAACCTGTTTTAAAAGAAACCAAACACTGGTATTTACCATTAAACGAATACACAGATTTTCTTGACAAATGGATTTTACAAGGTCATAAAGAATGGAAACCTAATGTTTACGGACAATGTAAATCTTGGATAAAGGATATCGGACTTGAAGCCAGAGCCGTTACACGTGACCTTGACTGGGGTGTACCTGTTCCTGTTGAAAATGCAGAAGGAAAAGTATTATATGTCTGGTTCGATGCTCCGATAGGATATATTTCAAATACAATTGACTGGGCAAAAGAAAATGGAAAAAACTGGAAAGATTACTGGTTTGATAAAGAAACAAAACTTGTTCATTTTATTGGGAAAGACAATATCGTTTTTCATTGTATAATTTTTCCTGTAATACTTCATCTGCATGGCGAATACATTTTACCCGAAAATGTTCCTGCCAATGAATTTTTAAATCTGGAAAGTAATAAAATTTCAACTTCAAAAAACTGGGCTGTGTGGTTGCACGAATATCTTGAAGACTTTAAAAATAAACAGGATGTATTAAGATATGTGCTAACTGCAAATATGCCGGAAACTAAAGACAATGATTTCACATGGAAAGATTTTCAGGCAAGAAATAATAATGAACTTGTAGCAATTTTCGGAAATTTTGTAAACCGCACTTTAGTTCTGACTCATAAATATTTTAATGGAATAGTTCCTGAAAATAATTGTTCTGAAAAACGTGAAGAAGAGATTTTGGCATCTATATGGGCAACTAAAAATAATATAGAATATAATCTGGAAAATTATAAATTCAGGGAAGCACTTAAGCAGTTCATGAATCTCGCAAGAATTGGAAATTTATATTTATCTGATACAGAGCCGTGGAAGCTTATAAAAACAGATGAGAAAAAAGTCAAAACTATTTTAAATACCTGCTTGCAAATATCTGCCGCTCTGGCAATATTATCTGAACCATTTCTCCCTTTTACGTCTGTAAAATTGAAAAAATTGTTGAATTTATCTGATTACAATTGGAGCATGATTGGAAACATTTTTGTTCACGAAGGGCACAAACTAAACCAGCCTGAATTATTGTTTGAAAAGATTGAAGATGATGTTATTGAAAAACAAATTGAAAAATTATTAAATACCAAAATGGAAAACGAATCGAATAAAGTAAATGTTCCTGAATTTAAGGAAAATATTAATTTTGATGATTTCACAAAACTGGATATTCGTGTAGCAACAGTTCTTGAAGCAGAAAAAGTTCCGAAAACAAAAAAGCTAATGAAATTACTTGTCGATACGGGTATTGACAAACGAACGGTGGTGTCGGGAATTGCCGAATTTTTTGAACCGGAAAATATTATCGGAAAACAGGTTTGTCTGGTTGCCAATCTGGCTCCAAGGGAAATCAAGGGTATTGTTTCAAACGGAATGATTCTTTTTGCCGAGAACAGCAAAGGAGAACTGATACTGGTTCAACCGGATAAAGAAACAAACAAAGGATCGGTTATTAAATAATTTGCGAATTCGTGGTAACTTTTCAAAGCCACAGATTCACAGAAAAATGAAAATAAGGTAAAATGAAAAATCTCAACGAAATAAAAGAACTGCAACAGTTTACAAATCTCGATTTTGTGGCAAAACAAGTAGTTGAAGGTTTTATCACAGGAATGCATCGTAGTCCTTTTCATGGCTTTTCGGTTGAATTTGCTGAACACAGAGCATACAATACCGGTGAATCAATCCGTCATATTGACTGGAAATTGTACGGAAGAACGGAAAAATTATTTGTCAAACGCTTTGAAGAAGAAACAAATCTTCGGAGCAGGATAATCATCGACACCTCCAGTTCAATGTATTATCCTTATAAGGAAAAAGGCATTAATAACAAATTGTTTTTTTCAGTTTACTGTGCAGCTTCACTGATATTTTTATTGCGTAAACAGCGCGATGCTGTTGGAATTTCTCTGTTTTCAGACAAGGTTGATGTTCACACTCAGATTAGGTTATCTACCTTGCATGCTCAGCTTATGTTTGCAAAACTGGAGGAATTACTTCACCCCGACAAAGAAATGTTAAATAGAAGCACAAACGCTGCAGAAAATCTGCATTATATTGCAGAAAATACTCATAAAAGATCTTTAGTTATTATTTTTAGTGATATGTTTGATCAGGGAAATCACGAAGAATTGTTCTCGGCTCTTCAGCATCTTCGCTATAAAAAACATGAGGTGATTTTGTTTCATGTTACTGATAAAAAGCATGAAGAACAATTCGATTTTCAAAATCGCCCGTATAAATTTATTGATATGGAAACTTCTGAAATAATGAAGGTTAATCCTGCAGAGATTCGTGAAAAATACAAAGAATTGGTTACACGTTATTTCGAAGAACTGAAACTTCGATGTACTCAGTTTGAAATTGATTTTGTTGAATCAGATATTAATGAGGATTTCAGTAAAGTACTGATGGCTTACCTAATAAAAAGGAGAAGGTTATATTAATATTACGGTGTCGCATCTTATTCTGCTTCTTTACTGTTATGTTTATACAAAGATTTCGGTACTCTGTACCTCTCTTTGCTTTAGTTTCATTTTTTTTATAAATATTACCGGTGCGCTACACCTTGAGCCTGGCTACTCCTCTTTTACAACAGGGTCAGGATAAAAAGAAATTAGAAATATTGCTCATTCTCTTATCTTTCCCTACCCGACAAAAGGAAAAATTACAGTACAAACATAAGGTACAGAAAGTATCGAAGTAATAGATTAAGAAGCAGTAAATTCAAAAGTCAAAAATTTAAAGTTTAAATTAGAGATAAGTAATTAGCATAAAAGCAAATATAAAATTTACTACAAGCGTAGAGTTGCTGTGAAGAAAGTAGTGCTTGAGTAAAAATATTTATCATCGAATAATAAATTTTTTCACAAATCTTTCACCGTCATCACTTAAAATATTTATTGTATATACACCTTTGCTGCAATCTCTTAATTCAATAAAAGATGAAGTATTTTTTCCCGAAACAATAACATTTCCTCTTATATCATATATATAATAAATCTGAATTTTATCAGCATTTTCAAAACATAGCTGACCGGAATTTTGATTATAAAAAACATCTATATTACTTACATTTTCATTTTCAATTACAGAAATTGGTAAATCAGGATTAATAATAACATTCGAAGAATCCGATTCGCCGTTAGGTCCGGTATATACGGCAGTTACCCACATTTCGCCAATAAAACCTTGTTCTATCTCAAATATGGTATCAGTTGTTGTTGTTACAACTAAAGTATCTGAAAGATAATAATCGTAGTAATAAAGAACATAATGATCGAATGTAGCAGTAGTAAGAGAGGTATCTGGAGTGTTCCAGCTAAAATGCGAACAATAGGCAGGCCCCATAACAGTTGTTCCTAAACAAATTCCCCAGTCACCCAACATAATATAATCATAAGAAAACTGAAAGTTTGTAGGTTGAGGAAAGAATATCGGGTGGATGTATCCAACAATCTCGAAATCGTCGATTGCAACACCTTCTCCACCACCCATATTTATTGAGATAATAACATTTGGAGAAATAAATTCAGGAGCTAATGCAACAACTGTATTGTCCCAACTGTCGAAAGAAATAAATTCCGTTTCTATTGTATCCTTATCTATGGTATTGTCAAATACAATCTGCAATGTGGCAGGACCCCAGCTTAAAGTAGTGCTTTTAAAATACCTGCTTTCAAAAACAAGAGAGTCAACACCAGAAAAGTCTAAGGTATCGCTGATAAGCAATGCATTGTAAAAACCACCACATGGTGCCTGGGGATTTACTCCAAGAAAAAAGCTACTATTCTGAGTATTTTGAAAATCTACATTCGTTGAATTAAAATCAGCAGTAGTACCCCTTGATGCCTCGCCACAAGGCGAAGGGCCATCTGGTGTTATTCCAGAAAAAGCGTTAACAAAACTAATTACCGGAGATGTTTCAAAATCTTCACTGAATAATATAGTTTGAGAATTAGAATTATGACTAAATAGGACAAATATTGTTAAAACTATTATAAATATGAATTTCATGTTTTGTTTGTTTTAAGGTTAAAAATCAATATAAAAGTAATAAAAAACATCAACTATATTAGAATAATCACTTTTTTAATAAATAAATAAAAAAAATAGTATGATTATTTAGTTTTTTTGTACTTTAGTTTTTTTAAACTAAAAAATTTCAAACTATGAAAAAATTATTTACACTTATTTTATTTGTTAGTTCATTTTTTCTTGCTAATGCACAATGGGCGCAGCTTACCAACGCGATGCTGGAAGGTGGGCGAGCAGAAAATTTTGAAAAACAAGGATCAAATTTATTTGTAGGTGCCGAAGGTGGCATTTTTATTTCAACCAACAATGGAGCATCATGGTCACCATCGATGATTGGATTTAATCAGCATAGCACCTATGTTGATGCATTATGTACACATTCTACAGGGATGTTCTGCTTTGGTGGAGGAAGGCTGTATTACAGTACAAATGGAGCAAACTGGCAAGAAATTAATCCAGTTGGATTGCCATCAAATTATTGGATTACAGATTTTCAAGAAGCTAACAATATTTTATATGCAATGGTAGTTGATGGCAGTACAAATGATATATACATGTATTATTCTGGCAATGGCATAAACTGGACTCAGGGAGAATATATTGGTGATAATTCAATGCAATTCAATTTTGACCTTTTTAATTTTAATGATACCAAACAATATTTTCAAATAGATACAGTATTGTATTATACTAGTGATGGAATAAATATTAATACTGTAAATTTTACAGGAATTACACCTCCAGACAGAGAGTTTGATCGTTCATTTTGTGGAGAACCAAATGGCAACTATATTTACTATGCTGATGAACAAAACACTACAGTTCATCGTTACAACACAACAACAGAAATTTGGGAAGATATTACATCTGGTTTACCTGCAGGTATTATGATGATAACAAATATTTGTGCCGGAGACGATGCAATATTTATTACAGTTTTGACAACTATTCCTACTTTGGAGTTAAATTTATACAGATCTACAAATAATGGAACTACATGGAATTTAATTGCAAATCCTGGTCTTGGATCATTACCCTGGTTAGACAATATATTACAAATTGGCACAAATGAATATATTGTAGCAAATCCTTTTAATGAATTATATCACTCAATTGATAACGGAACCACCTGGACAAAATCTCAATCAGGTTATATTGCGAGCAGACATTCTAGTTTAGTAGAAATAAATAACAGCTTACTATCATTTGAAGAGCAGTTAGGTATTATTAGATCTGATGATTATGGTTCTACATGGTCATATTCAAATGGAGGACTTACTCCTTTCTTATCAGACTTGATTTTTATTGATGATATCTATAAATTTGGCTCCAACCTATATATCTCATATCAGGCCGATCCGATGGTAGAAGATTATAATATATATAAATCATCAGACAATGGATTAAACTGGACTCTTCTTGGAACAGAACCGGATTCAACCAATATTGTTTTTTGTGGTCAGAATGCAGATGGGTTTATTATTAAGTTATTTAGCGATAATGATAATGATTGTTCTTATCAGCTTACTCTTAATGATGGAGCTACATGGACTGATATTAGCACACCAATTTCTGCATTAAATTTGAATCGTAATTATGGCTTTTATGGTTCAGCTTCTACCTGGTATTTGTTTGGTGTTGATTTAACTTGGAGTAATGTTGCATATAGGTCGGTTAATAATGGTGTAAGCTGGACAGATATATCAACCGGATTAAATAATAACACAGGTCTTCAGGCCAGATATGAAGGTTGGGGAGACAAACAAGCAAAAATTCCTATTGATTTTAATTCAAGTGATCAACCAATTATAGCTGTGCAAAAATGGGATATGTATCCAAATTTTCAACAATTCTTCAAATTTAATGGTAGCTCTTGGGATATTATAACATCAACAGGAATAGACACTATTGTAGAAAGAGGAACAGAACTTAAAAACTTTAGTGGTGAATGGATTTTTGCTGCCAACGAAGGAGTATTTATTAGTCAGAACGAATGTGTAACATGGCAACAGGTACATACAAATCATATTAATTTATTGACCGGCACAGAGAAATATTCTGTTCAGAGAATAAATGATATGATTTTCTTGGGAACATTTAATAACGGAATTTGGATGACAGATCTTTCTGTTGATGTTGATAAAGTTTTTGCAAATTCTGATGCTATTGTTTATCCAAACCCTGCAGAAGATATTCTTTATTTTAAAAATGCAGAAAATGCAAATGTTAGAATTCTGGATATATATGGCAGGGAAATAATGAGCTTTGTTAATGTAAATGAGAAAGTTGATATTTCAGGTATTTCTCACGGTATTTATATCATTAGCATCACTCAAGCAGGTAAGACTGAAAATACTAAAGTCGTCATTCAATAATGAAATATTTTAAAATATAATATTATTGAAAGAGGGAGCAATGCTCCCTCTTTTTATTTACATTTCCTCTGTATAAATTGTTATTGATTTTGGTTGTGTTTTTGATATTGTAGAAAATAAATATAGTAAATCATTCCTTTTCTTTGCCTCAGTCCTAAAGGAAGGAAAAGGAATGAGTATACATGTAGCATATCTATATCAAAAATTTGGCAATCATCCTTTAGTATCTAAGCAAAAATTGGC
>JBDRPR010000413.1:0-13932 GCA_043826845.1 Bacteroidota bacterium | reverse complement strand
ATTTAAAGTTATAAACCCGTTTTATGCTTTGTTATTTTAACAAAAAAAAAAAAATTTGCTAATCCGTTTTTATTCAGATAATTTTATGATATTGAATACCGGTTAAAAAAAGCCCGTGAGCAGGAGCAGAGAATCCTGCTTTTGATCTGTCTTTACTTTCAATAATCTCAATGAACTTCTCAATTGATGTTTTACCTTTCCCGACATCAAGCATAGTTCCAACAATTGATCGCACCATATTTCTCAGAAATCTGTCGGCTGTTATAGTGAAAATAAATTTTGCATCCTCCTCAATCCATTTAGTATCTTTTATTTTGCAGATGAAAGTATCATTATCAGAATGCAGTTTGCAAAAGCTTTCAAAATCGTCATATTTTATAAGAATTTCACAACATTTGTTCATTTTGTTAATGTCAAGAGGACCGTAATGATAAAGTGCGGTTTCGGAGCAAAACGGATCTTTTATTCTTGTAATAAAATATTTATAAGTCCTTGAAACAGCATCATAACGGCTGTGAAAATCGTTATTAACTTTTGTTATTTTATGTATGCTGATGTCTTCAGGAAGGAAACTGTTCAGGCTGTTTATTAAATCATCTTCCTTGTCAAGATTCATACTAACAGAATCGAAATGGGCAATATAATAAGATGCATGCACTCCGGTGTCGGTTCTTCCTGCACCGGTTATATTTATGTTTTCAGATAATTTTTTCGACAACACATCATTAATAATATCCTGAATGGCTATTGCATTATTCTGGCTTTGCCATCCGTGATAATTCGTACCTTTGTACGATATTTGTAAAAAATACCGTTGATTCTCCATATTAGGGGTTTAACATTTTTTAACAAAAATAAGAATTAGTTAATAAAGTATTGCAGTAATTTTCGGCCTTAAAATAAATGATTTAACAATTATTTTGTAAACTTTAAAAATAGTTAAAAATGAATGAATTATTGTCATCACAGGTAAATATTGCTGCAGGCATTGACATCAAAGAACTGAACGAAAGAATTCAAACAGAAAGTTCATTTGTTGATTTGATACAGATGGAAATGAATAAGGTAATTGTTGGGCAGAAATATCTGATTGACAGGCTACTTGTTGGCTTATTGTCAAATGGACACATTCTTCTTGAAGGTGTACCCGGCTTAGCAAAAACATTGGCAATCAATACTCTTGCTCAAACAATTACTGCAAAATTCAGCAGAATTCAGTTTACCCCTGATTTGCTTCCGGCAGATTTGATTGGTACTTTGATTTACAGCCAGAAAAAAGAAGAATTTGTAGTTAAAAAAGGGCCTATTTTCGCAAATTTCATTCTGGCTGATGAAATAAACCGTTCCCCTGCAAAAGTTCAGAGTGCTTTGCTCGAAGCTATGCAGGAACGTCAGGTTACAATTGGTGAGCATTCATACAAGCTTGAAGAACCATTTTTAGTTCTAGCTACTCAAAATCCTATTGAACAGGAGGGAACATATCCATTGCCTGAAGCACAGGTTGATCGTTTTATGCTGAAAGTTGTGATTAATTACCCGAACAGAGATGAAGAAAAGCTGATAATCAGGCAGAATCTGCAAAAGATTTTTCCATCCGCATCAAAAATATTAAAACCTGAAGATATTATCAGGGCAAGAGATGTTGTAAAAGATGTTTATATGGATGAAAAAATCGAAAGATATATAATAGATATTGTATTTTCAACCCGTAATCCGGAAGAATATAATCTGAGTAAGTTTAAAAGCATGATTAGTTTTGGTGGATCACCCAGAGCAAGTATTAATCTTGCAATGGCAGCAAAAGCTTATGCATTTATAAAAAGACGCGGATATGTTGTTCCTGAAGATGTTCGTTCTGTTTGTCATGACGTTTTAAGACATAGAATAGGATTGACTTATGAGGCTGAGGCTGAAAATATTGCAACAGAAGACATCATTAATGAAATATTAAATACGGTAGAAGTACCATAAAACTATTATCTATGAAAACGCCACTACAACTACTACTAATTATTGCAACGTTCTTTCTATTAATGGATTCATTAAATTCTCAGATTCTTATCGGGATGAAAGAAACCGATATTATTAAGTACATGGAGCAGAACCTGAAAAGTTATACCCTTAATACAGGATTTGGGGCTACTCCTACAACTGTCAAATTTATTGATTCTAAAAATGACAGAACTATAATTTTCTTTCTTGACGATAAAAAGAAATGTAAGTATTCAAAACTTATGCTGGATATTGAAGAATGGGATAAAACAATTGAAGTTATGAATAAAACTTACTCAAAATCAGGTGAATTGAAATGGGCTGTAAAGAAAGATGGTAAAAATTATGAACTCTATGCTGAAAAAACAGAATGGATGTTTAGTATAGTAACACAATTGAAAGAATAATTTGATAGTGGAAGCAACCGAATTAATAAAAAAAGTCAGAAAAATTGAAATAAAAACCCGCGGATTATCAAAACAGATATTTGCAGGGGAATATCATAGTGCTTTTAAGGGTAGAGGGATGACTTTTAGTGAAGTCAGAGAATATCAGTATGGTGACAGTATCAGAAACATTGATTGGAATGTGACGGCTCGTTTTAATCATCCTTATGTAAAAGTTTATGAAGAAGAACGGGAGTTGACAGTAATTTTATTGATTGATGTGAGTGGATCCAAAGAGTTTGGGACAAATAAACAACTCAAAAGAAATTTAATAACTGAACTTGCTGCCGTGTTATCTTTTTCTGCAATTCAGAATAACGATAAAATCGGAGTTATTCTGTTTAGTGATAAAGTCGAAAAATTTATTCCTCCAAAAAAAGGCAAGCAACATATATTGCGCATAATACGGGAGTTACTTAACTTTACTCCTGAAAATAAAGGTACTTCTATCAGTACTGCATTGAAGTTTTTTACAAATGCAATTAAAAAACGAAGTATTGCTTTTTTAATATCTGATTTTATTGACTCTGACTTTGAGGATGCACTTAAAATTGCGAATAAAAAACATGATCTGGTTGCAGTGAAAATATTTGACCCGAGAGAAACAACAATACCTGATATCGGGCTGGTTAGATTATTAGATTCAGAAACCGGCGAATTAAAGTTGGTGGATACTTCAAGTGCATCAGTGAGAAATAATTATAAAAACTGGTGGTTAAAGAAAGACAATTCTATTAAACAGATTTTTTCAAAAAATGGTATTGATTCGGTTGAATTGCAAACAGGAGAAGATTATATTAAACCTCTGATTAATTTATTTAAAAGGAGGGGGAAATAATGAATAAATTTTTGAAATTATCATTTGTTTTATTGTTCCCGTATTTTGTTTCAGCTCAAGATTTCAAAGTTGAAGCCCTGTTGGATACAAACAGTATTTTGATTGGAGATCAGGTAAATCTGAGATTATTGATCAGTAAACCTATTTCTTCAAAAGTGAATTTTCCGGTTCTGAAAGATACAATAGTGAAAAATCTGGAAATTGTGACATACGGAACACTTGATACTCTGGATTTTTCAGGCAATCAGGTTACTTTGAAACAGGATTATTTGTTGACTTCTTTTGATAGTGCAGTTTATTTTTTACCATCATTTCCTTTTACAATTTCTATTGATACTTTGACAGATACTTTATTCACAAACCCATTAGTATTGGGTGTGAATACATTACAGGTTGATACTACAAAGCAGGCAATTTTTGATATTAAGAAACCATATGATGCTCCCTGGTCATTTATTGAGTTTTTAAGAGAGTACGGCTGGTACATACTTGCCGGTATATTGTTTATAGGAATTGTTTTATTCATCATTTTTTATCTGATACCAAAGTTGAGAAAGAAAACCGTTCCTCAAATAAAAATATTTGAAAAGCCAAAAGAACCTGCTCATTTGATTGCTATAAGAGAATTGGATATTCTCAAGTCTGAAAAGCTATGGCAAAACAACAAAATCAAAGAATATCATACACGCTTAACTGAAATTATCAGAAGATATCTAGAGCATCGATTTGAAATTATGGCTCTTGAACAAACATCAGATGAAGTTCTGCAACAATATTCAAGATTGGGTAACATTGATACAAAAACATATTCAGGTTTGCGCCAGATGTTGGTTCTCGCTGATTTTGTAAAATTTGCAAAAGCACATCCCTTACCTGATGAAAATGACATGAGTATGAGAAATGCATATTTATTTGTTGATCTGACAAAAGAAGAAAAGGTACAATCAGATAATGAGTCTGTTAATATTGAAAATAAAGAGGAGGGAAGCGTAAATGTTTGATCTGGAATTTGCAAATAAAGGCTTTCTTTATTTACTGATTTTATTGGTACCAATGATTGTTTGGTATATTTGGAAACAAAAGTATTCACATCCATATATAAAAAGTTCTACTTTACAGAATTTTTCTTCAAATGCGGTTTCTTTCAGGCAAATTCTCCGCCACATTTTATTTGTATTCAGAGTTCTTGCATTAGCATTTCTTATTGTAGTTCTTGCCAGACCTCAATCAACGAATAAATGGAAAAATGTAACAACACAAGGAATTGACATAATAATTTCCCTGGATATTTCAGGAAGTATGCTTGCGCGTGATTTTAAACCGGACAGGCTTGAAGCAGCCAAAGATGTGGCTTCTGAGTTTATTGCCGGCAGACCTGAGGACAGGATAGGACTTGTTGTTTTTAGCGGAGAAAGTTTTACCCAATGTCCATTGACATCTGATCATGCAGTGTTGATAAATCTTTTTAAAGGAATAAAAAGCGGAATGATAGAAGATGGTACTGCTATTGGAATGGGTCTTGCAAATGCTGTAAATCGCTTAAAAGACAGTAAAGCAATAAGCAAAGTTATCATACTATTGACAGACGGAGTTAATAACAGGGGCTCAATAGCGCCTGAAACTGCCGCAGAAATAGCACAAACCTATGGAATTAGAGTTTATACTATTGGTGTTGGCACTATTGGGATGGCACCATATCCGGTTCAGTCAATGTTTGGTACAAGTTACCAGAATATGGAAGTTGAAATAGATGAAAAAATTCTTAACAAGATTGCAGATTTAACCGGAGGAAAATATTTTAGGGCAACTGATAATCAAAAACTAAAAGATATATATAAGGAAATTGATAAACTTGAAAAATCAATTATTGACATGAAAGAGTACAGCAATAAACAAGAAGAATATTTCAGATTCGGCATTATTGCAGGAATTCTGATATTGCTGGAAATTTTGTTCAGATATTTAATTTTAAGAACTTTACCATAAAGTGAAGATATGAAGATGCTTGAATTTGAATACGTTTATATTTTGTACGGGCTTATTATTATACCTGTATTGGTTGTGGTATTTATTATTATTAGCATAAACAAAAGAAAAAGATTAAATAAATTTGGTGACATTTCGCTAATAAATGGCCTGATGCCTGATTTTTCATCAACTCGACCGGTAGTAAAATTTGTATTTTTTCTTATCGCTTTGTCATTTTTTATTGTGGGTTTATCTGATCCGAAAATAGGTTCAAAAATAAAAGAAGCGAAAAGGGAAGGAATTGAATTGATTATTGCACTTGATGTTTCACGGAGTATGTTGTCAGAAGATATAAAGCCCAGCAGACTGGATAATGCAAAGCGGGCTATTTCAAAACTTATTGACAAACTACAGAATGACAGGATTGGTTTGATTGTTTTTGCGGGAGATGCATATGTTCAATTACCAATAACTACTGATTACGGTGCAGCAAAATTATTTTTGGCCAATATTTCTCCAGAACTTGTTCCTGTTCAGGGTACAGCTATTGGTAAAGCAATTGATCTTGCAACACATTCTTTTACTCCTGAAGCTGAAAAAAACAGGGCAATAGTTGTCATAACTGATGGCGAAAATCATGAGGACGATGCAGTTAAATCGGCAACAGCAGCCAGTGAAATGGGGATTTTTGTTCATGCTATCGGTTTGGGCAAGCCTGAAGGAGTACCAATTCCTGAAAAAGGGAAATTTGGAAGAAAAGATTTTCATCTTGATAATGAAGGAAATGTAGTTATCTCGAAATTAAATGAGGCAGAATTGCAAAGAATTGCAATTGCAGGAAAAGGTACTTATATAAGAGCTAATAGTAACAGGACAGGTCTTGATAAAATTTTTGAAGAAATTGAAAAAATGGAGAAACAGGAATATGAATCCAAATCTTTTGAGGAGTATGATGATAAATTTCAATATTTTATTGGTATCGCTGTCTTTTTTCTGATACTTGAATTCATGGTTCTCGACAGAAAAAATAAATGGCTGAAGAAAATAGATTTATTTAAAACAAACAATTTGTAAAAAAAGCTTTTAAGCAATGAAATTTTTAATTTATATTATTCTTTCATTTTTAATTGTAAATGGAGTTTTTTCTCAAACGGAAAAGAAGTACATCCGAAGAGGAAATATTGAGTATAATAAAGATAAGTTTGATGAGTCTGAAATCGCGTATAGAAAAGCAGTTGATTTATACACAGACACTACTGAATCATATAAGGCATCTTTTAATCTGGGTGACGCTTTATACAAACAACAAAAATATCCCGAATCAATAAATCAGTTTAAATCTTTAGCAAACCAGCACGAAAATAAAGAAGACAGAGCTAAGGTTTATCATAATCTGGGAAATTCTTATTTGCTTTCTGGAGAAATAGAAAAAAGCATTGATTCATATAAAAATGCATTAAGGAACAATCCTGCTGATATGGAAACCAAATACAACCTTGCATATGCTCAGCATTTGTTGAAACAACAACAAAATCAGAAGAATCAGGATCAACAAAATCAGGATCAGCAGAATAAAGAGCAAAACCAGGATCAACAGCAGCAGGAACAAAAACAAGATGAAAACAAAGAAAATCAGGATCAGCAGCAACAACAACAGCAGGAAAATCAAATGTCTAAGGAAGATATGGAAAGGATGTTGCAAGCACTTGAAAACGACGAGAAAGATATTCAGGAAAAAGTAAAAAAGGCTCAGATGCAGGCTGTTCCTACAAAAATAGAAAAGGATTGGTAATAATATATTGATGAAGAATTTTACAACAGTATTTATAATTTTATTTTCTCTGTCTATAAATCTTTTTGCAGAAGATGTGACTTTTGTGGCAAAAAGCAAAACTGTTGTTTCAGAAGGGGAACAATTTCGTGTCACTTTTGATGTTAATGCTAAAGGATCAAATTTTAAAGCTCCTGCTTTTACCGGCTTTAACGTAATCATGGGACCTTCAACCAGCAGCAATACCAGCATGCAATATATCAACGGCCAGATGACTTATAACTCATCATATTCATATACATACATAATACAGGCTATTAAGGAAGGTAAATATACTATCGATCCTGCTGAAATTATAGTAAACAGTCAGAAGATTCTATCAAATTCTATTACGATTGAAGTGGTTAAAGGAACTCCTCCTCAAAATACAGGAAATCAGCAATCAAATACTCAGAATAATTCGGCTAATGCTGTTGGTGGAGAAGAATTATTTGTAAGGATACATGTCAGCAGATCTGAATTATATCAGGGTGAACATTTAATTGCTACAATAAAAGTATATACAAAAGTTAATCTTGTTGGTTTTGAAAATATGAAATATCCATCATTCGATGGCTTTTGGAACCAAGATATTGAGCTTCCTGCCCAGATACAACTTGTACAAGAGAATGTAGATGGACAAATATATAATGTTGGTGTGATAAGACAGGTTGTTTTGTTTCCGCAAAGAAACGGGGAGTTGTATATAGACCCTCTTGAACTCGAATGTGTCGTTCAAAAAAGAGTAAATTCAAATCCCAGAAGTTTCTTTGATAGTTTTTTGGGAGGATACCAGAATGTAAAAAAGACAGTTTACTCTCCCAAAGTCAAAATTAATGTAAATGCTTTACCATCTAATAAACCAGTTGACTATAAAGGTGCAGTTGGTAATTATACGATGGAAGTTGATTGCAGCCCAAAAAATGTAAAAGCGAATGAACCTGTAAATTTAAAAATTAAAATTTCAGGAAATGGAAATCATAAACTTGTTGATTTGCCAAAAGTTGATCTTCCTCCTGATTTTGAATCATACGACCCACAAATTAATGAAAATATAAGTGCTAATGCTTCTGGTGTAAATGGGACCAAATCTGCCGAATACTTAATGATTCCAAGACATGCCGGTACATTCAGAATCCCTCCTGTTACTTTTAGTTACTTTGATGTTAAGTCAAAATCATATAAAACCTTAAAATCGGATGAATTTGTAATAAATGTCGAAAAATCTGACGGTGATGAAAAAGAAAGCTATATTGTCACAAATTACTCAAAAGAGGATGTGAGATTTATAGGAAGTGATATCAGATATATAAAAACAGGAATGGTACCTCTTAATAAGATGGGAAAATATCTGATGGTTTCATATATATTTTATCTGGCATTTATTGTGGCGTTTTCTGCATTTCTATTTATTATTATCTGGAAAAGAAAGCAGATTAAACAAAGATCAAATCAGGCATTTATGAAAAATAAAAAAGCTAATTCTACTGCCAGAAAAAGATTAAAGCTTTCATCAAAATACATGGCTGAAAATGATTATGTCAAATTTTTTGAAGAAGTCTCAAAAGCTATCTGGGGATATTTATCAGATAAATTAAGTATTCCTGTCGCTGAGTTATCAAAAGAGAATACAAGCCAGACTTTGCTTAACAGAAATGTATCTGAAGAGTTGATTATTAATATTAATGATCTTATTGATACATGTGAATTTGCCAGATATGCACCAACGCAGGAATTCTCTCAGATGAAAAACGTATATAGTGGTGCAGTTCTAATAATTACTAAGTTGGAGGGCAATTTATAATATGAATGTTAAAAAATTAAATATAATATTTGGCTTATTGGTATTATTTTCAACATCATTATATGCAAAAACCGTCGAATTGGATTCCGCATCAACGAATTATAAAAACGGAAATTATGAAAAAGCCATTGGTTTTTATTCGGATTTGATTGAATCAGGGTATGAGTCATCCGAACTATATTATAATTTAGGATGTTCGTATTTTAAAATCAACAACCTGCCACAGGCTATTTTATATTTTGAAAAAGCAAAATTGCAGTCTCCGGGAGACGAAGATATCAATTACAATTTGGAATTTGCACGATCATTTATTGTCGATAAAATTGAAGTACTACCACCATTTTTTCTTAATCAGTGGTACATTACACTGAGAAGTGTATTCTCTACAAACGGTTGGGCATATTTCAGCATAGGAACTTTTTGTTTTTTTCTTCTCTTGTTATTATTTTATTTTTTTACACGCAAAATATTTGTTAAAAAACTGACTTTTTGGTTTAGTCTTTTATTCCTTATTATTTCTATAGTAAGTTTTTCATTTTCATATAAACAGTATAAAATGATAACAGAACGTACAGGTGCCATTGTTTTTAACCCTACTGTTACTTTAAAAAGCTCTCCTGATGAAATTGGCACCGACCTGTTTATTTTACATGAAGGAACAAAAGTTTTCATCGAAGAAAACATTGGAGATTGGTACAGAATTAAACTTCCTGATGGTAGCGTAGGATGGTTGAAAGAAAGCGATATCAGAAAAATATGAATTTTTACTAAAAATATGTCAGTTTATATTCTCGTATATTACTGTACGGAATTTTCTTTGCTTTTATATGATATTTTCAACCCTGAATAATATTCCCTGTCTCAAAGTTTAGTTCACTACCGTACAAACTGTGAGGTATTGAAAATATAATAATTGTAACAATTGCTGCTATTATTATAGCATAAGTGCGTTCTTTTTTGAAATTTACAATAAAAGCAAACAACCAGAAAATAAAAGCAATAAGCATTTTGTTATCCGTCAGGTCAAAGCCAAAGGGAACGCCTGCCCAGAACTCGTTGAATGCAAACTTTTGAACAACCGGTCCCAGTATCATTCCTCCGATAAGCAATAAAAAGAAGGCAATTTTTCCATAATACCTAAATGATTTTTTCTTTCCCAATGCCATCAGTCCTGCCAGATTTGAAATTAGCATTGCCAGAAAAATAAAAACTATATGCGGAATAAGTATGTACAGAGGTACAACTCCTTTAAAACGTATTATAACAGGTTTATCTTTTAATAAACACTGAATTCCGGATTTTGAATATAGTTCAATGTAATAGACTAATTTTCCTGCAGGTGGCTGATTTGGAAGAGATGCGTATAATGTATCATTGAATCTGGAAAAAGATATTTTCTGCCATGCATCATCTGAAGGGTGGCGCTTGTACAAGACAAAACCATTAGCTGAATGTTCTTTTACAAATAATTTCAGATCACAGTCAGATTTACCTTCATGGGATGTTGGAAGAATAAATTTTTCTTCATGCCCTTCAAGCAAAAATTTATAAGTTTTAGGGTACGTCGGGCCTGTTTTTTTTTGATAGTAGGCTGCCCCTAAAGTAATAATTATTGCCAGTACCCAATAGAACCAGTTTTTCTTTGTCATTTTACGTTATATTTTCGTTGTAAATACTTTCCATATTGAGCTGAAAGTTATGAATTATATATGTTTGATTTTAAAATCAATAATATCTGTTGAGAAAAATATTCTTACTTTTTATAGGAGTTAGGATTAATAGCAGTTGGTGTCCAATTATTAAAAAACTGCATTACATCATTTTTACTATAACTTTTGTCTTTCTCCAGTAAACCACTGTTTTGAGTATGGATTCTTTTACCAGATTTGTCTAAAATTACAAATACTGGAAATCCAAAACGTTGAGGAAATTCAAATTGTGTCAAAATTTCCTGATTTTCATTCTCTTTGCTGTGATTAATTTTTAAAACAACATAATTTGCATTTAGTAAAGAATCCATATCCTGATTTTCTTTTACGAAATTATGAAACTTAATACACCAGGGACACCAGTTTCCTCCAATCTGAATAAAAACATGCTTGTTTTCAGCTTTTGCTTTTTTTATTGCATCCTGCAGTTCTTTTTTTGCATCCGCATCAGGATTATAAATTTTTTGATTTTCAGTAATTTGTGAGAACCCAGAAACTGAAAATTGAATTAATAGGGCAATTATAAAAAGCTTTATTGTAACTGTTTGAATTAAAATCGATTTTGACATAGCAGGTTTTTAATAAATAAAAAATAGCAACATTAAAAAATGCTGCCAAAATTAAACAAATAAAATTGAATGGTAATATATTGCGATTTGATTATTTCCCCTCCAGCTCCATAAGTTCATTTTCAAGTCTTTTATCTTTTTCTTTTTGCTCAATTTTCTTATTTTGACCGTTTTCACTATCACCACTCTCGATATCTTCTAAAGGAACAATTTCATTTATCTCCGGAACAATATCATGAATACAGTCTATTGACATATCCATAGCTTTTTGAAATTCTTTATCCTCGATAATATGCATGGATTCTCTTATAACTTCATCAATATTTTCAAACTGTTTGCTGAATTCTTCCCAATCAATTTTTTCGATAGAATTTTTAACACAATCCATATTATGATCTAAATTATTTTGTTTTATATAGTTAAGATTATCCAATGCCTTCCCGAGTTCTTCTTTTATTAAATCCATTTCTGAAATATTCAATTCATCAAAAGCTTTTTGAATCTCAGAAGAAAAGTTGGTGTAATCCAATATTTCTTCATCTTTCCGGCTTTGATCAGCAAGATACTTAGCTCTTTCTATTGATTGAAAAGTATATTCAATTTCGGTCTGATATTTTTTTTGTTTCGATCCTGATAGTTTTTTTCCGTTTAAATAGACTTTGTCTATTTCATTGTTTTCTAAGACAATTTTTAACTCCTTAGTTTCAGAATCATTGGTGTCAAAATAGTTTGAAGTAATAATATTGCCTTCAATTGTAATATTTGTATCAGGTGCAGATACAAATTTGTCAAAACAATTTTTTTCGAAAGAATCAGGATTTGCAATTACTGCTGTTGATACAGAATAAATGCTTAATAAACCGACGATTGTGATTATCATTTTTTTCATGGATTTTTTTTTTTTAATTGTCAATCATAAAAGACGAATGATTAATTTTACTGCTGCATTAAAGTTAATAAATTTTTCTTTTAGACGAAAATGATTTCACAAAGTTACTTCGATAGCATTATTGACAGAAAAAATACAAATTGTGTTAAGTATGATTTATTAAAATCCTTATATGGAAGAGAAGATCTGATTTCTATGTGGGTTGCAGACATGGATTTTGAAACGCCTCCTTTTATAATTGAATATCTTAAGAAAAGAATTGATCATCATTTTTTTGGATATTCATTCAGAAACAAGTCATTTAATAAATCAGTTCAAAGATGGCTTAAATTAAGGCATGAATGGCAGATTAATGAAGAATGGGTAACTTTCTGTCCGGGTATCGTTCCGGCGTTAAACTTTGCTGTTATGGCATTTTCTGATGTAAATGACGAAATAATTGTGCAGACACCTGTTTATACTCCGTTTTTTGGAGCAATAAAAGATCATAACAGAGTGATGATTGAAAATCCGTTGATAATTGAAAACGGATGTTATAAAATGGATTTTGATGGATTGAAAAAATGTATTTCAAAAAAAACAAAGATATTTTTGTTATGTAGCCCGCATAATCCTGTTGGAAGAGTCTGGAACAGAGAAGAATTGAAAAAACTTTCTGAAATATGTCTTGAAAATAATATACTTATTATATCTGATGAAATTCACCAGGATATTGTATATTCACCTCATGTTCATATTCCTTTAGGGAAAATAAATCCTGAAATTGCTGAAAATTCTATTATCTGTATTTCTCCCAGTAAAACATTCAATATTGCAGGATTATCAAGTTCAGCGATTATTATTTCTGATGAATTAAAAAGAGAAAAATTTATTCAGGTCATTAATAAATTTCACTTAAGTCAGGGAAATATTTTTGGCAATATTGCACTTGAATCAGCTTACAATTATGGTGAAACTTATGTTGACGAACTGGTCAATTATCTGAAAAATAATATAGATTTTACTTTAGATTTTTTATCTGAATATCTGCCTGATATAAAGGTTACAATACCTGAATCAACTTATTTGTTATGGCTCGATTTCAGCAAATATCATTTGCCTCAGAAGAAACTTAACGATCTGTTAATTAATAAAGCTGGTCTAGCTTTGAGTGATGGCAGAATATATGGGAGAGGAGGAACAGGTTTTCAACGAATGAATATTGCACTGCCAAAAGAAGTACTTGAGAAAGGTCTGAATCAGTTATATTATGCTTTAGAAAAATAATTTTTGTTCTTCTTTAGTAAATGTCTTCAATAGTTTATATTTCGATACGTCAAGAATAATACATTTTATTTACTTCTAAATCTGATTAGCATATTTTTATCAGGCATAAAGTCTTTTCTCTTCCATAAATATGTAAATTTATTTTCAGCTTGAAATATACTATCGGGTTCATATGAAACTGAAAGAATCTCTATATTTGGGGGGGTAATTAGTTCGTAATTTACTATTTCAAATGATTTCTTCCATGATTGTGTGGTCGTCAATATATATTCAGCAGTATTACCTAATAATTTTTGACGGTATCCTATTTTATATTTTATTATTCCGTAAGGATCCAGATTTATTTTAAAATATATTCCCTTTTCCTTATTTCTAATAAATGGAATTTTTTGGTTTGTTTTCAGATCAATTACTATAATTGAATCAATTCCTCCATATAAACTATCGTTTAATGGAAATGGATAAAATAAATTTTCTTTTATGTAATTGCTACCAGTATTACAAAAATAATATGTTCCGTCAACTATAAATATATCTTTTTGTATTTCAAATTTTATATCTTCCCTATAAAATTCAAGGTTGTTCTGAATCGGTTGATTATTAAATAAAAGTGTTAATGATAATATAATTAATCGGATCAT